>JAUQXD010000114.1 GCA_030834835.1 Thermoflexales bacterium
AATGAAACGCTCTGAGATCAACGCCATCATTCGCCATGCCGACGACTTCATCCGCGCGCACGGCTTCTATCTGCCGCCGTGGGCGCACTGGCTGCCCGACGAATGGCGCGCCAAAGGCCCGGAAGTGCGCGAGATCGTCGATCGCAAGTTGGGCTGGGATGTGACCGACTTCGGCAGCCGACACTTTGCGCAAACAGGTTTGCTGCTGTTCACTATTCGCAACGGCAACGTGAAAGATCCTAGTAGCAAACAGTATGCCGAGAAGATCATGCTGGCCGGCGTCGATCAAGTTACGCCCATGCACTTTCACTGGCACAAGACCGAAGACATCATCAATCGCGGCGGTGGGCAACTCGTCATCCAACTGTTCAACGCTACGCCCGACGAAACCCTCGCCGACACCGACGTGGTGATCAGCACCGACGGCGTGCAGCGGTATGTTAAAGCCGGTGACACGGTGGTGCTCAATCCGGGCGAAAGCATCACCCTGCCCGCGTATTGCTATCACAAATTCTGGGGCGCACACAGCACCGTCCTCGTGGGCGAAGTGTCCGCCGTCAATGACGACGACACCGACAACCGTTTTCTGGAAACCTTGCCGCGTTTCGCCGCCATCGACGAAGATGAGCCGCCATATCGATTGTTGTGCAATGAATACAACCAGTATTATCAAGGCTAAACCATGCCAACCCTCTGGGGTAAAACTTACACTCGATCGGACTTGCTGCGCCACGTCGGCGATATGCGCCAACTGGCGAGCATTCAATCTATCGAGTTGAGTGACGGTCGTGAACGCGGCGTGCGCGCCGTCAATGTGCGCAATGCGGCGGGGCTTGAATTTACCGTCGTCACCGATCGCGGCCTGAGTTTGACCGACCTGCGCTTTCAGGGCGTGCCGCTGCCCTTCATCAGCGGCGTCGATGTGGCCCATCCCGCTTATGCCGAACACACCGGCCTGGGCTGGCTGCACACGTGGCCCGCGGGCTTTTCAACACCGTGCGGCCTGACGCAAGTGGGCAGTCCCCACAACGACCATGGCGAAGACCTAGGCATCCACGGGCGAATCAGCAGTTTGCCTGCAAGTCACGTCGACATTGATGAAGCGTGGCAGGGTGATGATTACATTCTCTCGGTAACGGGCGACGTGCATCAAAGTGCAGTCTTTGGCGAACATCTTGTGCTTCGGCGCCGAATCTACACGAAGTTGGATCAGCCGCGCCTGTGGATTGAGGACACGATCGAGAATCGTGGCTTCACTCCCGCTCCGTTGATGTTCTTGCAGCACTTTAACCTCGGCTTCCCGCTGGTCGATACAACGGCCCGCCTCGAA
>JAUQXD010001084.1 GCA_030834835.1 Thermoflexales bacterium
GATATTGACATCTTGACCTCCTCCAATAAGCCTCATTGCTGATGAAATTGTAACATGCTGGCGGCTGGCTACCTGATATAATCAGGTCACAATCTTATGGGGGCCGCTCATGCAACTCACCTATCGATTGGGCGACGTATTGACGCCCGAACTCTTTGCCAGACACGATGAACTAATCCGCAACTTCCTGGTCTTTGAACATATCCCCTTCGACGCGAATAACTTGCCCGATACCCAACTCACCGAACGCAAGATTCGTGAACTCGTCGAAGAAATTGCGGCTGAACAAGGCTAGCCGGCGGCAGAGCAAAACTAGCCGGCGCGATGGTATAATCGATTCATTGTTGCAACGCACGGCATGCGTTTGATGGATGCGGCTGTGACTCCGACTACTCGCCCGACAAAATCACGCAACTCTCAACTGCCCCAGTTGCCCCCGACCTCGCCGGCGGAAGAAGCGTTGCGTCTCTCAGAAGAGAAGTTCGCCACCGCCTTTCGCCTCAGCCCGGACATGATCCTCATTGCGACTCAGGCCGATGGCCGCTGCCTGGACGTGAACGCGGCCTTTCTGCATCACACTGGCTACACCCGCGATGAAATCATCGGCCACACGACGCGCGAATTGAGTTGGTGGAACAACCCGGACGATCACAGCAAGCTGCTGGAGCAATTCGAGCGTGACGGCGCAGTGCACGGCCTGGAAGTAGAATACCGCCGAAAGTCCGGCGAAATCGGCTATGCGGTGTTATACGCCGAGCCGATCATCATCGACGGCGAGCCGTGCGTGATCGCGATGGCGCAGGACGTCACCGAATACAGGCAGGCGCAGGCCGACCTGCAAAGCCGCAACAACGAACTGGATGCGTTTGCCCGGACCGTGGCGCATGATCTCAAAAGCCCGCTGGGCAACATCGTCGGCTTCGGCGAGTATTTGCAGGCGCGGCCCGACCTGCCGGAAACCACCCGCCAGGACTTCATCAACACCATCGTCCGCAATGCCTTCAAGATGGAGAGCATCATCGACGAACTGCGGCTGTTGGCAAAAATCCGCACCGGTGACGCGCCGCTGCAGCCGCTGGATATGAGCCGCCTCGTCGGTGAGGCGCAGCACCGCCTCACCTTTATGATCGCCGAAAGCAGCGCAGTCATCGCTGCGCCCGATCACTGGCCGGCGGCCCTGGGCTATGGCCCGTGGGTGAAGGAAGTCTGGATCAATTATCTTGACAACGCCATCAAGTATGGCAGCCAGCCGCCGCATATTGAACTGGGCGGCGAAGTACTGGCCAACCATCTGGTGCGCTGCTGGGTCAAACACGACGGGCCGGGCCAACCGCCTGAACTTGAGACCCAGCTCTTTCAGCCTTTCCCGCAATTATCCACGGTGCGCGCCACCGGGTACGGACTGGGCCTGTCCATCGCGCGGCAGGTCGTGGAGAAGATGGGCGGTCAGGTAGGCGTGGATAATGCGCCGGGCGGCTGCCGGTTCTGGTTCACTCTGCCCGCGGCGGATTAATCGACACAGACGAAACGAGGCGATCTCAAGCGAGATCGCCTCGTTGTCATTTCAGTCAAACGCGAATGCTTAAACCGCGTTCGCCCGCGCGATTTCGCCCAATCGCCGCGCACTGGGTTTGATCGCGCTCTCAAACGATTCGCGATCCACCCCGATCAGACCGAAGTGCGGCCGATAGCCCAGCTGCCATTCAAAGTTATCGAACGCCGACCAGTAGAAGTAACCGCGCACATCGAGACCGTCGGTCAGGCAGCTGGTCACGCCTTGTAACGCCCGCTCGACGTAGGCCACGCGCCGCGTATCATCTTCGGTCCCGATGCCGTTCTCGGTCACGATGACGGGGCAGCCTGAGACGGTTATCGCTTCACGGATCGTGGCCTCGAGCGCCTCGGGGTAAAACTCGTAGCCCATCTGCGTCAACTCCGCACCGGGTTCAGGTGGCACCACACCGGCCGCGCCCACGCGCACACGCGAGTAAGACTGCACACCCACAAAGTCGTCGCCGCGCAGCGTCTCCAGATACGAGTCGATTACGTCGTAGCGCAGTTGCCGGGCGTAAACCTCGCCGCCTTCAACGGCTTGAACGTCTTGCAAAGCCAGCGTCAGGCCAACCGGGAACGTATCACGTACAGCTTTGATTGCGTTATAACCTTCTCGATGTGCAGCCAACATGATCTGCTGCGCCTGCGGTGAAGCGACAAACATGTACGGCGCGAAATCTTCGGGCGTTGTTCCCACCGATCGGGCCGCCGCCAGCCACCAGGCTTCGCGCTGTAGCTGTTCTCTTGACGCTCGCAGATGCATCGCGGCTAATAAGTTGGCGATGTTTGGCTCGTTCAGCGTGCACGCACCCCCCATCAAATCGCCCAGGGCGCGCGTGACCCGCTCGCAATAACGCGCGAATTTGGCCGGAGTCGCGTCGCTTTCCCAACCGCCGGACGCCATCAACCAGCGCGGCGAAGTGAAGTGATGCAGCGTCACAAACGGCGTCAGGCCGCGCTCATGACACGTCGCCAACATGCGGCGATAGTGATCAATCACAGCGCGGGAGAAGTGCCCTTCCTCCGGTTCAACGCGCGCCCACTCGATCGAAAAACGATAGGCGTTCAGCCCTAACTCGGCCAGCAGCGCGATGTGCTCAGGATAGCGATGATAGTGATCGCACGCATCACCGGACGGTTCAGCAAACGGCGAATCGGGCAGATGCTCCAACAACCAGCAATCGCTGTTGACGTTATTGCCCTCAACCTGATGCGCGGCCGTAGCCGTGCCCCACAGAAAGGTCTTTGGAAATGGATATGGCATGATTTTCTCCAACTCTTGATCTTACAGGACAACGCGACGATCTTAGTTGCGAGATCGCCGCGTTGTTTTTGTGTTCCTTCGTGCAGATTCGTGGATCGCCTTACGCCGTGGCCTTAGCCTCAAAGTCCGCGGGCATGCAGCACAGGACGAGGTCCTTAGCCGCCTTCACTTCGTCCAGCCGTTTCACGGGCGCATTATGCGGCGCGCCGTGCAGCAGTTCTGGCGAAGCTACCGCCTCGTCGGCGATCTTGCGCATCACGTCGATGAACGCGTCCAGCGTCTCTTTGCTCTCGGTCTCGGTCGGCTCGATCATCAACGCCTCGGGCACGATCAGCGGGAAGTAGTTCGTCGGCGGATGATAGCCGTAATCCATCAGACGCTTGCTCACATCCAACGCGCGCACATCGCTGCCGGCGAACTTGCCCTGGCACACGAACTCGTGCATGCAGATGCGATCGTGCGGCACGGGATACTTGTCGTTCAACTTCACGCGGATGTAGTTGGCGTTCAGCACCGCATACATCGAGTTGGCCTTGAGGCCATCCGGCCCGTGCACGCGCATGTAGGTGTAAGCCCGCACGATCATGCCGAAGTTGCCGTTGAAGGCCTTCACCCGCCCGATCGATTTCTTGGGCTCACTGAGCAAATACACCGGCGTCTCGTCGCCGTCGTCGGGGAAGTTGATCGTCACCAGCGGGCCGGGCAAGAAGTCCACCAATTTCTCGCTGACGCCGACCGGGCCGCTGCCCGGACCACCACCGCCGTGCGGCGTGGCGAAGGTCTTGTGCAGATTGAAGTGCATCACGGCGAAGCCCAGATCGCCGGGCCGCGCGATGCCCACCAGCGCGTTCATGTTCGCGCCGTCGCCGTACATCAAACCGCCGCAACCGTGAACGAGATTCACCACTTCCTCAAGATGCTCTTCGAACAGGCCCAGCGTATTCGGATTGGTGAGCATCAGGCCCACGACGGTGTCATCGCACGCGGCGCGCAGCGCGGCCAGATCGATGTTGCCGCGATCATCGGAGGGCAGTTGCTTCACGACAAAGCCGCTCATCGCCGACGAGGCGGGATTGGTGCCGTGCGCCGAATCGGGGATCAAGATCACGTTGCGTTTGGTATCGCCGCGATCGAGGTGATATTTGCGCATGATCAGGATGCCGGTGAATTCGCCGTGCGCGCCCGCT
>JAUQXD010001085.1 GCA_030834835.1 Thermoflexales bacterium
AACACGCCGAAAATGATGAAGGCATCGGCCGCCGCCATTTTCAACGACATCTCAGCCGCGATGACGATCACGCGCAGGTAAGATCGAGTCAGGCTAAGCGTCATGCCGGCCTCCCACCAGTCGCACGTAGGCATCCTCCAGGGTCGGCTCGCGCACATCGACGCGCCCCACGCGCAGACCGGCCAGCGCCGTCATCAAATCGGGCACCGCTTCCGAACCGCGCGGCGACTGCACGATCAACGCCTGTTTCTGATCGCGGTTCTCCACCGAGACTGCATCCACAAACGGCAGGGCCTGCACCTGATCCAGCGTATTTTGAGGCACGCCGAACACTTCGATTTCGATCACCGATAAATCCTGCACGTGTTTCTTCAGCCCGGCCGGCGTGTCCAGCGCGATGATGCAGCCGTGATTGATCACCGCGATGCGCTGACACAGGGCATCCGCCTCGAACATGTAATGCGTCGTCAGCAGGATGGTCTTCTTTTCCGATTGAAGATTCAGCACGATCTGGCGCATCTCGCGCGCGGCGACCGGATCCAGTCCGATCGAGGGTTCGTCCAGAAACAACAGTTCGGGATCGTGCAGCAGCGTCCGCGCGATGTGCAGGCGCTGCTTCATGCCGCGCGAATACCCTTCGACCTTCTCACGGCCCCGATCGCTCAACCCGACCAGTTCGAGCAAGTACGGAATGCGCTTTTTCGTGACCTCCGGTTCAAGTTTATAGAGCGTGGCAAAGTAGCGTAGATTATCGATCGCCGACAAACGCCAGTACAGGCCGCGTTCGCCGCCGAAGATAAAACCGATGCGCGGCCGGATCGCCTCGGCGTCTTTGACGACATCGTGTCCCAGGATGCGCGCCGAACCCGCCGTCGGGATCAGCAGCGTTGTCAGCATCTTCACCGAGGTGGTCTTGCCCGCGCCGTTCGGTCCCAACAGGCCAAATAGTTCGCCGGACGCGACCGAAAACGACACGTCCTCGACGGCCACCACTTCCTTCGTCGAGCGCTTGAACACACCGAGTGTCGTGCGAAAGACGCGGCGCAAATTCTGAACTTCAATGGCGTTCACAGGGGACCTCTATATGGATAGTGCGTCCAGCCAGATACAAGTGTTACAGGCGCGATTTGCCGGTCAACACGGCAGTGGATTGTTCGGGGCCATCCAGCAACAAACGTAGTTTGTTTAACACATTGCGCCCCAGGATAACTTCGCGACCATCGGGGTCACTGACCACATCAACTGCGGGCATAACGCCGTGCTCAAAATGGAGATCGACCGGATAACGCGTGGCGGCGACTGGCTCGCCCCACTGACCGCGAATCAAAACCGGCTCGCCGACTGATAGTTCAAGTGACGCCAGCACGACGCGCGGCACCAGACACACATCCGCACCCGTATCAACCACGGCAACGATGGATCGTCCGAGTGGCGCAACTTCCGGCGCGCTCAACCGGATCATGAGCACAGGCATGGGCGGAACGTACCGCCGCGAATAATCAGTCGCCATTGTTTAGCCTGACCAACCGCGGTGACCGAATGGCGTATACCGGCATAGGTTGATCGCCTCCCTCGGTGACCATGACCGGCGCCCGGCCCAACCGTTTTTGGATACGCGCTAGAAGCGAGCGTTGATCGGGATCGACATCCACCACCTGGCCCTGATACACGGCAACGTAGCGTCCAGCATAACTTTGACGCACTTCCCGGGGCAAGGCATACCAGGCTTTTGATTCAGCCGCGATCTGCCGTTCGCGATACTCGGTCAACGCCAGTTGCACCGCCGCGATGACAAATTCTGAGGGGTCGATCCCCTGGCGATCGGCAGCCTCATGAATTTCCAGTTCGAGCGACTCGGGTAAGACGACGGCCATGACGCGCCTCCTGTTGCACGGATTATACCATCGGGCTGGCGCAGAAGTTCAGTTTTCACGGGGAAATCGCGCGATTTTTTCACTGCGCTGCAGAAGCCAACTTACACTCGCGCAGAAATTCACGCGTCATTTGAGTACAGGCTTCGCGCAGCGCGCGGCTGTCGTGAATGGAGTGGCCGCCGTCGGGATAGATCATCAATCGGGCGCGGGGGATACGGCGCGTCAGTTCTTCGATTTCATGGGGAAAGGTATGCTCGTCGTGCACGCCGTGGATGATCAAACCAGGGCAAGTGATTTCACTTAAACGACCCCGATAAAGATCCTCGCCCGCCCGATCGTGCAGCGCCACCCAACCGCCCGCCCAGTTGCGAATGACCTGTTGCCAGTAGTCCGCGCCGTGATAATCGGCCAATCGTGATTGCGCCGCTTCAGGAATTAACATTGGATCAAGCCAGATCTTGTCCATCGGATAATCGGAGTCGGGCTTGCGGCAATACAGGTGGCCGCCCTCAAAGACGAGGCCGCCGATCCGATCGGGCGCGAGCAGGGCCATGATCGCAGCGATGATTGCGCCATCGCTGTGGCCCCACACCAGCACTCGATCGATCTTCAGCGCGTCGAGGAGCCGCAGCATATCCTGCGCGTGCCGCCAGTGAAAGTCCGCATCAAAGCCGACGACGTGCGTGGATGAGCCATAGCCGCGTCGATCGGGCACGATCAATTGAAATTCATCGGCCAGTGTGCGCGCCTGAAATTCGAAGCCGTTGACGGCCAGTCCCCAGCCGCCGTGGATCAACAGCAGCGGCGTGCCCGCGCCGTGCGTGGTGTAGTACAGCGTGATGTCGCCGAGATCAACCATCGGCATATGATCAGGCTTTGATCCGCTTGAAGAAGGCCTGCACCGCATCGGCGCGGCCATAGAAATGATCTTTGGTCGTCAACGCGATCAATTCCCAGCCGGCTTCACCCAGCGCATCCAGCAACTCGTTCAGCTGCGGGCCTTTCTCCCAGTGATCGAGTTCTTCACCGTCGGCATACCGGCCGCGCCAACCCTGCTGCTCTTGAAACGAGAGGGTGAGATATTCCCACTTAGGGCCGTCGTCTTTCTTCGCCGCCGATTTGCGGCGCGGTGCAGAGCGCGGCGGGGCGGCCACCGTCCCGATCGGCGTTACGGGTCGATCGGGCGTAGCCACGCCCCCTAAAATCTGTCCCAGAATATCAGGCGTTTCTTTGCGTTCCGTCATCGTGCATGATCCTTTCTGTCAGCGCGGCGTAATCGTCCGCGCCGGGCGAAGCGGGTGCATACTCGAAGATCGTTTGCCCGTAGCCGGGCGCTTCCGATAAGCGCACGCTGTAGCGCACCGGCGAACAGACCTGCGACGGGTAATACGTTTGCAGCTGGGCAAAGATTTCTTCGGACTTCTTCACGCGCCGATCGAAAAACGTCGGCACGATGTAACTGTGTCTTAGCTCAGGGTGATAGCGTTGAATCGAAGCGAGGCTTTGCGCGAAGTCCGACAGCCCTTGCAGCGTCATTACTTCCAGCGACACGGGCGAGAGCACTTCGCGCGCGTAAAACAAGACGTTGACGGTCAGCGCATCCCAGCCCGGCGCAGAATCGAGGATGACAAAGTCATAGTGATCATCGAGGGGCGCCAGGGCTTCGGCCAGCGTGCGCTCTGCGCCGAACTCTTTGCGCGCGATCAGCATCTTTAACCCGGCCAACGATTTGCCGCCGCCCAACAGCCACAAATTGTCGCGCGCGGGCACGATCGCTTGATCGGGTGTGGCGTTGTTCGCGACGAGTTCTGCTAACCCGTTCGTTGGCTGGCAGCCCAGCATCTTGCCCGCCTGCCCCTGCGTATCGACATCGATCAACAAGACCCGTTGACCGACGTTGGCCAATCGAGCAGCGAGATTGACGGCTGTCGTCGTTTTGCCCACGCCGCCTTTGGTGAGAGCGACTGCGATCTTGCGCATGGCTCAACTCCATAAAAACCTGTCAGGTGGCGCAAGTATTTCTATGTAGCACGAATGCCTGTGCGCCACCTGACAGGTTTAGACCATCGCCTTCTGATACGCCGTCATCGCGGCAGCCACGCCCGCACCCGAGGTGAAGCCGTAACCGCACTGCGCCAACGCCGTCTCGATCGCGCCGATGGTCGCCAGCACGTCGCCGATATTGGTCGGCCCCATGTGCCCGATGCGGAAATACTCGGCCTTGTTCGCGGGATGCAGACCGCCCGCCAGCGTCACGCCCGCCTTCTGAACTTTGGGCAGCAGATCGGCCTGCGTGATGCCCTTCGGATATTTCGGCGCGCTCAATGTATGTGCGGCCATCTCTGCACTCAACGGCACTTGATCGAGTTCAAGTGACTGCATGGCCGACTGCACCGCCGCACCCAACGCGCGATGCCGCTTGAAGCGTACCTCAAGACCCTCTTTCAGAATCTGATCGAGGCTGACATTCAAGGCAGACACCAGGTTCACCGCGGGTGTGCCAAAGTAACTGGGCTTGCGCGCTTCGTAGGCTTCCATAATCGGCAGCCAGCTGGCCCAATCGGCATAGTAGCTGGCGATCGGCGTCTTGCGCGCTTTGAACACCGCCATTGCGCGCGGGGAGGCCACGAGCAGCGCCAGCCCCGGCGGCACGCTGATCGCTTTTTGCGAGGCCGTCAGCGCCACATCCACGCTCCACTCGCTCATGCGAAACTCTTCACCGCCGATCGAGCACACGCCATCGACCAGGCATAGCGCGCCATACCGCTGCGCCAATTTTGCCAGCGCTTCGACATCGGTGATGACTGCCGTTGACGTATCGACGTGCGTGATCGACATCACTTTGAATCGATCGCGCTTCAACGCGGCCTCTACATCTTCGAGTGACGGTCGCCCGCCGACGGCCGCGCGGACGTGCGTGACCTGCGCACCGTAGCGCTCCATGATCGCGCCCATCCGGTCGCTGAAGAAGCCGGTATTGACGACCAGCGCTTTATCGCCGGGTTCGATCAAATTCGCCACGGCGGAGTCCATCGCCAGCGTGCCCGATCCTGCCAGCACGAACGGCTGACCATCGTCGGACAACCACACTTTGCGCATCTTTTCCAGCGCCTGCCCGAATTCCTCGATAAAGTCTGGCGCGACGTGACTGGTCGTTGGTGCGCCGAGCGCGGCCAGCACGGCGGGTTCAAACTCGATCGGGCCGGGGATCATCAACAGCGTGCGGTTCTTCATGCGATTTGTCCTTTCGTGAGTTGATCGAAG
>JAUQXD010001086.1 GCA_030834835.1 Thermoflexales bacterium
CAATCAGGCCAGGCTTATGGGTTACTGAGGTCTTTGAGGTGCAGACGCACAGACTGAATCGTCGTCGTGCTCGATAGCAGCTGGCCTTCAATCTCATCGAGTTTCTCGCGCTCGCGCCGAACGAAGCCGGTGTAGGGTGCAATCGCTTCACGAATCCGCTGGAGCGAGTCCGTCAACTCACGATCAAATTGATCCGTCAGAATCGCCGTCAGCCGCGCCCGCAATTCTTCAATGCGGTTCCTCAACTGCTGTTTCGCCGTCTCACGCCGCCTGGGGAGAATAAACAGTCCGAGGACGGCCACGGTGCCAGCAGCCAGAACGCCGGTCGCGTCGGCCGCGACGGTATGCAACAAGGCCACGAGGACCGCACCCAGGCCAATCGCGCCCACTTCGACCAGGGCCGTCTGGGCGATAGCGGTCCGGACTGAATCCGCCAGCGTGCGTGCTTCGTCCGCCTTGTTATAGCTGCTAATGACTTCACGCGCCGCGCGCTGCGCCGAAGCCAATTGTTCCCGTCGCGTATGATCGAACTGTGCGCCCACCTGGCCGACAATTTGATCCTCGTGTAGTTCAGCCTGGCGGTTGACGTGGTCGATCACCCGCTGCCATTCGCGGAAATCTTGCTCGATAAGCCAGTCGATCAGATCGCGCACATGGTCTTCCACTTCCTGGGCTGCATCGGCCACGACCTTCTGCTCAAAATCTGCGCGCACCCGCGAGGTGTTCAACAGATCAAATACCCGGCCCAACCGCAACGTCTCGTCGAAGAACTCGACGCCGCGCGCTGACATGCGATGTAAGACATTTTCGACATGGCTCAACTTGTACTTGAAGTTGTGCCGCATGTCGTCTTCATAGGTAAGCAGTTGATCGTCGATCCGATCGATCGTCTTGAAATCGGTGTTCAAGAGATCGAGGCGGGCGCGGGTGCTGGCCGTGTATTTTTCCGCGAGCCGAGCCGCGATGCCGAGCGGGTTTTCGAATTTGAGGTGGAGCCGCTGTCGTTCGTCGAGCGTGGTCAGAATGAATTCTTCGAGCGGGCCAAAACAGCTCGCCTGCCACAACGCCGATCGCTCCACGCCTGTGACGGTCTTAGCTTTCTGGGCGAGCCGGGCTGAGACCGCAAAGATCTGAGGCCGCATCCCCAGCAGTTGCTGGGCATTATGGCCGACGAACTCGATCACCTGCTGAATGTGGCTTTCATCTTCGAAGATGTCGATCTTGTTGATAATGACGACGACCTTCTTGCCCCACTCGCGGACCCGTTCGAGAAAAATCCGCTCGGATTCGGCGAACGGCCGATCGGCTGACGTGACAAACAGGACGAGATCGCTGCGGGGCACAAAGTCCTCAGTGATGCGCTGATGGCGTTGAATGACGGCATTCGTGCCGGGGGTATCGACAATATTGATGTCGCGCAGCCACTCGATCGGCAGGGTCAACACTGACGTATCATCGTCACGCACCGATTGGGTTGACTCTAGCCCATACCGCAGCACCTGAACCCGATCGGTCGTAGGCGTCACGCCTTCCGCCAAGAGTGACTGACCCAGCAGTGCATTGATGAAGGCCGACTTGCCGGCGTTGAACTCGCCGACCACCACGAGGAGGAACAGTTCTTCCAGTTGTCGTAGAGACTGCTCCAGGCGTCGTTGATCATCCGGAACGGCATCCAGCCTCGCGAGGGTCACGCGCAGATTTTCCAGTAGCGCGCGCTCTTGAGTGAGGATCTGGAACTGTTGCTCTGTGAGAGGAGTTCGTAACATGGGCGATGGCCACACACCGTTGCACGAATGCGTTCTTGGCTGAAAAACCGGGCGCCTGTCAGCAGAGATTAATCATCTCGGTAACAAAGTATAGCACAGCCCTCATCGAGGGGACGAGTTGTGTCACCGTGCAGCCGCATCCAGCTCTAGATCAGCTACGTTTGATCTGTGTCGTGCAAGACGGACGAATCGCGGAGCCGGGCAACCACGAGGCGTTGTTGGGCCGCGCGGGGTTTATGCCGCGCTCTACCAGCGCCAGTTTGCGGAGTAGTCTGTCAAACAGAGATAGCGCGAGGACTTCACTCCGCATCGGCAGACTGCTCGGCGAACATTGAGCCTACCCGCTTACGCTGATGAGCACTCTTTCCAGCATCACCGCAAGCGAGTAGGCTCAACATCTCGGCCAGGTCGATTGGCTGTTGATGGTTGAGCATACTCGGTCGTCACTCGTTGCGACGACAATAGGTGTTCAGCCGCCGGTTGATGGGTTCGCGGCGCACAGCGCGCACGAAACCGATCGCCCAGGCCACTGCCACCCCGATCCCAACTGCCAACAGGATCTCCATGGCCAGGCCTCCAATAACACCACTCGCGTGGTTAAGATGTGCGTTTGACACGTGCCCTGCTTCAGCGCACGGTGATCTGCCTCCCATGAAGTGGCGATGATGCAGCCACGTGAACTGCCAGTGACGCACTTCAATCAAGTTGAAGCGGCACGAATACGCCGGCCAGATTCGAACTGGTCATGCCCCTGCCCGGTGCGGCGCG
>JAUQXD010001087.1 GCA_030834835.1 Thermoflexales bacterium
TTGGGCGTGGTCGTCATCAGCCACAACCTTACCGATATTTTCGACGTGTGCGATCGAATTGAGGTGCTGCGGCTGGGACAGAATGCCGGCTCGTTTGAGGCGCACGCCGCCTCGCGCGAACAAGTCATCGCCGCGATTATGGGCGCAGAGTTTGGCTACGAACCCGAAGTTCGACAGAACGGACACGCCGCGTGAGTACCTTATCCGATGAGTACGGCAAGCCAAAGACGAGTCTGGCCTGGCTGAACCGGCGGCTGGATAGCGCCGATCTTGGCTCGCTGCCCATCATCATCGGCCTGGCGGGCATCTGGTTGATCTTCTGGTTGGCGAACGACAAGTTTCTCTCGCCGCTGAACCTGACCAATTTAATGCTGCAAATCGCGGCGTTGGGCACGCTGGCGACCGGCATTTTTCTGGCGCTGCTGCTGGGCGAGATCGATCTGTCGGCGGGCGTGGTCAGCGGGTTGTGCGCCGCCGTGATGGCTGTGCTCAACGTGAAACTCGGTGTGCCCGGTCCGCTGGCCGTGCTGGCGGGGATGCTCATCGGGACGCTGATCGGCCTGTTTCAGGGGGCGTTGATTACGCGGCTGCACATCCCGTCGTTCATCGTCACGCTCGCGGGCATGATCGGTTGGCAGGGCGCATTGTTGTGGGTGCTGGGCAGCACGGGCACGCTCAACCTGCGCGATGAATTTATCACCGGCATCGCGGGCACGTTTTTCAGAGAAGCGATTATTGGCCTGAGCGTGGGCGCGCTGTTGGTGGCCGGTTACGCGGCTGTCCTGTTTCTCGATCGGCGTCGGCGGCTCACCGCGCAATTGCTGGCGCCCTCGGCTCAGCGCTTGATCGTCCGGGTCGTCGTACTGGCCGCGATCATGTTGGCGGCGATGCTGGTCTTTTATGCGGATCGCGGTTTGCCTTTGGCCGCCGTGATCTTCGTCGGTGTCGTGATCGCGATCGATTGGCTGACGAAACACACGGTGTATGGCCGCCATATTTTCGCGGTGGGCGGCCATGCGGAATCGGCGCGACGGGCGGGTATTCAAGTCGATCGGGTGCGCATCTCGGCCTTTGTGTTGTCATCGATGATTGCCGCTCTCGCCGGAGTGCTGGCGGCGTCGCGGTTATTAGCGGTGAATCAATCATCGGGCGGCAGCGATTTCTTATTGAATGCGATTGCCGCCACCGTGATCGGCGGTACCAGTTTGTTCGGCGGGCGCGGCTCAGCGTGGAGCGCGCTGTTGGGCGCACTGGTCATCGGCTCGATTTCCAACGGCATGGATTTGCTGGCGTTTGAGTCGTCGCTGAAGTTTATGATTACGGCGGCGGTATTGCTGGCGGCGGTCACCATCGATGCGGTGGCGCGGCGGCGGCGTGAAGCAGCGGGACGTTAAGGGCGACCGGTGTCCACGCTGCTGCAACTCTCACAGGTTTCTAAACGCTTTGGTACGCTCGTCGCGCTGCGCGATGTGTCGCTGCAAATCGAACCGGGCGAGGTCATTGGCCTGGTAGGGCGGCGCGGCGCGGGCAAATCGACGTTGCTGCAATTGATCGGCGGGCTGCATTCGCCCACTGGCGGCACATTGAACTTTAACAATTACATAGTTCGTTTGACCAATCCGGCGCAGGCCCAGGCGCTGGGCCTCGCGATGGTGCATCAACAGCCGTTGTTGGCCGAGAATCTGGACGTGATCGCCAATATCTCGCTGGGCCGCGAGATCACGTGGCCGCGCCCGATCGGCGTGCCCGACGATGTCGGCATGGCGCGGCGCGCGCTGGACTTGCTGGCCGAACTGAATGCGGCCAACATCGTCAACATCAAGGTCAGCAATCTTTCGGATGAGCAGCGGCAGATCGTGGCGATTGCGCGAGAACTATGCGCCCCGGCGAAGTTGTTGCTGCTGGACGATGCGCTGGCCGTGCTGAGTTACGATCGACAGGAACGCCTGCTCGACCAGATTCGCCAGCTGGCTCAATCGGGTGTGGCGGTATTGATCGCGAGTGATAACCTCAAACACCTGTTTGCGGTCACCGATCGGATCGTTGTGTTGTTCGAGGGGCGCATCATCGCCGATCGGGTTACGGCTGATTCGACGCCGCGCGAGATTGTCGAGTTGATCGTAGGCAATACGCGGCGCGATCAAGTCACGCCCATCATCTGGGCGCTGGAAAGTTATCAGCAGGTTCAGCAGCAAACGGAGGAATTGCATCGCACGCAGGCGACGCTGCGGCAAAGCCTGGAGCAGCGAGATTCGCTCAATCGGGAATTGCTGGAGCGACTGCGGCGGCAAGTGGAAGTGCTGGATCAACTGAACGTGGCGCTGCAGGCGGCGCAATTGCGGCTGATGACGGAGCGCGAAGAAGAACGCAAATTTCTGGCGCGCGAACTGCACGATCAGGTCATTCAGGATTTGTTGAGTTTCAACTATCGGCTGGAAGATATTGAGAGCGAAATCGACGACGAGTTGCAGCAGCACGAACTTGTGGCGATTCGCCAGAGCGTGCGGCAGGTGGTGGCCGATTTGCGGCAGTTGTGCAGTGATTTGCGCCCGCCGACGTTGGACAGCCACGGTCTGAAGGCGGCCATTCGATCGCTGGCTGAAGAATGGGCCGAGCGCAACCGGATTCGACTTGAGCTGAGCATCGACCCGAAGTTGGGGCGACTGCCGGAAGCGCTGGAATTGTCGATGTTTCGCATCGTGCAGGAGGGGCTGAACAACATTCGCAAGCACGCGGCAGCCCGACAGGTGGCCCTGCGCGTGGAGCGGACACCGACCGCCAGCATCTTGATGCGTTTGACGGATGACGGGCAGGGCTTGCCCAAACCGATCGATCTGGCGGAGTTGACGGCCACCAAGCATTTTGGCCTGTTGGGCATCAGCGAACGGGTGGCCCTGTTGGATGGCACAATGCAAGTTGAGTCGTTGAAGACGGGCGGCACGGTGTTGCAGGTTGAGATTCCCAGCCCGTATCCATCGATGTAGCGGTTGCTTTTCGTTCACTCCGTGAAATGTCTGAGCGCCGATGCGCCGGACGAAAAATGGATGAGGAGGTGATGCGGCACAACAACGAACCCGGGTCGTCGTTTCAATCGTCTGCAGTCTGAAACTAACCACACATTTGGAGGAAAGTAATGAATCGCAGAACGAATCGCTCGCTAAAGATTTTGTCGTTGGTGGCTGCCTTCGCCATGCTGCTCGGCGCGTGCGCCCCGGCGGCCGCCCCGACCGCCGCCCCGGCGGCTCCCGCCGCACCTGCGGCGACGACTGCCCCCGCCGCACCTGCGGCCGGCAAGACGAAGATCGGTATCTCGATGTCGGACTTCGCAACCGAGCGCTGGAAGCCGGAAGCGGATCTGATGAAGGGCTTGCTGGAAGCCAAGGGCTATGAAGTCCTGGTGCAGGAAGCCAACCATGACGTCAAGCTGCAAAACGACCAG
>JAUQXD010001088.1 GCA_030834835.1 Thermoflexales bacterium
CCAACACTGGCCCAAGGCCGCCAACGGCGCAAATTTGGTATTAAACGGCCCGTCCGTCAAGCCAAACTCGATGTTCATGGAAAACTCCTTTCTCGGCTATCTCGAATGAAGTTTTCCGATCATACCTGATCTTAGGCCGCAGCAACGGGCTTACCGCGCCCGCTGACAGCGTTTCGGGCATAGATTTGCCGTCTGTTTGAATCAAATCGATAGATTCGCCGTCTGTTTGAACAAAAGTATGGTGTCAGGTCTTGATCTGCGGCAACCACGCCGCCATCAACCCGGCCGCGATTAGCGCCATGACGCCGCCAAACATAAACGGCGCGCTCGGCCCGAAGCCCGGCCATGCACCCACGCCCTGCCACAACACCCCCGCGATGACGGAGGCCGGAAAGGCCAGCAAACCGATCACGGCGTTGTACGTGCCGTAGGCCGTGCCGCGCAATTCACCTGGCACCAGGTCGGCGATCAACGCATTGGCCGTGCTGTACGCCAGCCCGTAAAACGCGCCGTAGATCGCGTACAACGCCCAGATTTGCCACGCGGTCTGAGCGATGGCGAAGCCCAGATAAATGACCGCGTAGATCAACCAGCCTGCGACGATGACCTTGCGCCGCCCGATTCGATCGGACAGGCGGCCCGCCGGTGTGGACACCAGCGAGTATACCAGGTTGAACGTCGCCAGCATGCCCAGCACGCCCAACACGTCGAGGCCGCGCTCTTGCGCGCGCAGCACCAGGAACGCATCGGACGAGTTGCCCAGCGTGAACACGCCCACAATCGCGATGAAGATCATATACGGCTTGCCCAGCGCCTTGAACGCAAACTTGGGCGCGTCCCGCTGTCCGGTGACGGGCACCTCTCTCGCAATCGCCATCAGCGAGATCACGGCCAACACCGCCGGGATGATGCTGACTAACACGATCGTGCGGAAGGTCGATTCGCCCAGGAGTGTGCTGTTGGACTGCGCCAGCCACACGATCAAGATCGCGATCAAAATGCCGAACATCGCGCCCAGCGTATCGGCGGCGCGATGAAAGCCGAAGGCAAAACCGCGCTGCTCGGGCGATATCGAATCGGCGACGAGCGCATCGCGCGGGGCAGTGCGCAGGCCTTTGCCCACCCGATCGACCCACCGCACCCCCGCGATCGCTTCCCACGACGCGGCAATGTAAAAGAACGGCTTGCTCAGCGCCGACAGACCGTAGCCCAACACCGCCAGCCATTTGCGCGCGCGCAGTTTATCGGACAGCCAGCCGGAGAACAACTTCAGGATGCTGGCCGTTGCTTCAGCCACACCCTCAATCACGCCGATGAGATTGGTTTTGATGCCCAGCACATTCGCCAGAAACAGCGGCAGAATGTTGATGACCATCTCGCTGGACACATCCATGAAGAAGCTGGTCAGACTCACCGCCCAGACGTTGCGGGGTAAATCGCGAATCGAGGGACGTTGCGGTTTGTTTTGGGGCATGAAGGTCCTTGTAGTAATCTGGTAGATTGGCAGATTAGGAATTGGTACATTGGTGGATCGGCTGCGACACTAATCTACCAATTTACCAATCTACCGACTGACCGATCAACCCGCCACACTCACCCCGATCAAACGGCCAATGCCAAACGTCACAGCCGCCGCGACCAGGCCAAAGATCATTTGCCGCGTGCCGGAATACAACACGCTGCGCCCTGTAAACAGGGTAATGGCTGAGCCGATGCCAAACAAACCGATGGCGCTGAGGACCGAGCTAATCGCCACCGCCGTCATGCCGCTCGCGCCAAACAGATAGGGAAACACGGGGATAATCGCGCCTACCGCAAACAACAAAAACGACGTGATGGCCGCCTCCCACGCCGAGCCGCCCAGCTCTTCAGGATCAATGCCCAGTTCGTCGCGGGCGAGGGCGTCCAGTGCAGTGGCAGGATTGCTGATGATCTGCTGCGCCAACGCGTGCGCGGCGCTCTCGTCCAGGCCGCGCGCCTGATAGATCAACGCCAGTTCTTCGGCCTCTTCTTCCGGTGATTGTTCGATTTCTTCTTTTTCAGTGATGATCTGCCGCTGATACAGCTCGCGCGAACTCTGCACGGAGATCCATTCGCCCAGCGCCATCGAGATCGCGCCTGCCAGCAGGCCCGCCAGGCCCGTCAGCAAAATCGTGCTGCCCGCGACCTCGGCCCCGGCCACGCCCATCACCAGGCTGAAGTTGGACACCAGGCCGTCGTTCGCGCCCAGCACGGCGGCGCGCAGCGCATTGCCGCCCGCCGATCGATGTCGCCCTTCCAGCTGGGCCACTGCGCCGCCTTCCATGCCGCCGCTGGTCGACTGGCTGATGGTCTTCAACAGCCGTGCGTGCGATTGTTCGGCGGCGGCCATGGCCGGCAAGCCGTGCAGGTGGTAGCTGCTGTTGCCCTGCTTCTCCATCGACGCCATGGTCGGCAACACTGCGCCCACGCCAAAGCGCTTCGCCAACGCCATCAGAATGCGCGTGCGTGTGGCGAGTTTGAACTCGGGCACGGGCGATCTGGCCGCCCTGAGTTTTTCTTCCCAGGTAGCGGCATGTCCCTCTTCGGTGGCCGCCAGCCGCCGATAGACCTCGGCGATTTTCGGGTTCTTCTCCACTTCGGCGATCGCGCGATACAGTGCCGCGCTGTTGCGTTCATCGTCCCGGTATTCGAGAATTTGTTTAGGGGTCGGTTGAGGCATGAGTTCTCCAGAAGAATAATGCGTAATCCGTAATGCGTATTGCGTGAAGAGGTTTTCTGTCACGCACCACGCATCACGCACCACGATTTAATGCACCCACGGCAGCCAGCGGCCTTGATCGCGCCACCACATCATCTCGGCGTAGAGACGCTGCACATCGCGGCTGATCGATCCGGCCGACAACATCGCGCTCAGCAAAGCGGCGCTGTCGGCAAAGAAGGCCTTGTCTGCGTACAGGCGCGCCAGGTACCACATCACGGCCAGTTTGTCCGGCGCATGCGCGATGGCCCCGTCGAACGCCTGTCGCATCGCCCGGTAGCCGATTTTGTTGCCCGCGTAATATGCATGCCGCAGCGCGCGCTGACCCAGCTTCAGCAGTTCGGTGACTTCGGGTGTGGCGGCAGGCAAATCGGCGGGCCACTCATTCCACAGCGGGGCGCGTGTCAACAGGCGATAACTGTGCGCCAGTTGACGCTGGCGTTCGTTGGGGCGCTCGTTCATCGGATCGAATAGTTTGCGCTGCGCATTCTGCATGTCGCGCAACGTCGCTTTGGTCAGGTAGCAGCGCAGCAGGGCATTGGCCGCTCGTCCGTACGTCGGATCGATCGTCAGCGCTTCGTACGCGATCTCTGAGGCCGCCGACCATTCCCATTCGTCGTCCAGCACGTCGTTCATGCGATCGATCAGCGCGTCCTGCATCGCGCGCGTGGGCGAGGGTGGAACGTTATCTTCATCCTCATCGAAGTCGGGCACGCCCAGCATGGCGCGGCGCGAGCGGGCCTGATCGGGCGGCAGACCTTCATCGGGATCGCGGAACAACGCCGAATCGTCGTCGTCGCCGTATGGCTCATCACCCGGCAAGCGGCCTGCTAATTCGTCATCGTCCAGATCGTCAAATTCGTCATCCAGTTCGATGCCATCGACGTCATCGACGTCGTCGTCTTCGTCATCAGGGTCGTCAAACGGTGGCTCACGTGGTGGGGTAGGCATGCGCGGCTCCTCCAGCCAGTATCGCGCCGAATTGTACACCCGGGCCGCAAAAACAGGTAACTCGTTGACGCTGCCATACCCGCGTGCTACAATCGTTTTAACAAGGAGTCTCATGCCCAAAAAACGCACGATTTATCTGGATCACGCCGCCACCACGCCCGTCGATGTGCGTGTCATCGATGCAATGCAGCCGTATTGGTCGGAGGTGTTTGGCAATACGTCCTCGCTGCACTCGATCGGCCGGGCGGCCCAACAGGCGCTTGATGCCGCGCGCCAATCGGTGGCGGAAGTATTGCACTGCCAGCCGGGCGAGATCACGTTTACGGGCTGCGGCACGGAAAGCGACAACTTGGCGATTCGCGGCGCGGCTTTTGCAGCGCGGCGGGCGAAGCGCGGCAACCATTTGATCACGATCCCGATCGAGCACCATGCCGTCGGCGTGACCTTCGATCAACTGCGCGACCTGTATGGCTTTGACGTCACGCTCGTCGACGTCGACGAATACGGCATGGTGGATGTAGACGCGATCGGCCGCGCCATCCGATCGGACACGGCGCTCATCAGCGTGATGTACGCCAACAACGAAGTCGGCACCGTGCAGCCCATCGCCGAGATTGGCGCGCTGGCGCGATCGAAGGGCATCGCGTTTCATACGGATGCGGTGCAGGCCGGCGGGCAACTGACGCTGAATGTCGATCAGCTCAACGTCGATCTACTGGCGCTCTCCGCGCACAAGTTCTACGGGCCAAAGGGCGTGGGGGTGCTGTACGTCCGATCGGGCACGGAACTGATCTCGGCGCTGACGGGCGGCGGGCACGAACGGGGTCGGCGGCCGGGCACAGTCAACGTGGCAGAAATCGTCGGTTTAGCCACGGCTTTGAAACTGGCGCAAGAACGACGCGAAATCGAAAATGCCCGCGTGTCGGCGCTGCGCGATGAGCTGGTCGCGGGCATCATCGAGCGCATTCCCGCCGTGCAGTTGACGGGCCATCCCACGCGGCGCTTGCCCAACAGCGCGTCATTTGCCGTGCATGGCGTGGAAGGCGAGATGCTGCTGACGGCGCTGGATCTGGAAGGCATTTGCGTCAGCACCGG
>JAUQXD010001089.1 GCA_030834835.1 Thermoflexales bacterium
GCAGACGGCCTTGCAACAGCGAGGCGCTGCACATCACCGTGATGCCGAAGCGCTCGGCCGCTTCCAGAATCGACATCATTTCATCGGCGGCGCGTTGATTGCGCGCCGTCATCGCTTCGAGCATCGCCAGATTATACGGCACTTGCACAAAGCGGCAATGATGCGACAGGCCGCTGACGTCGCGCGCCAGCGAGAGCACATCTTCCAGCGACAAATACTCCGTCGCACCGGGCGGCACACGATAGCCATTCCACGTGGCCGTGCCGTAATGGGTGATCAGCCCTGTTTCGACCGCGTCTTCCAGCACGGCGAAGGCGCGCCGCAATCGATCGCGAAACTCAGTTCGCCCGATCGATTCCAGCTGGCTCTCGGGGTTGTGGATGTAGTACACGTCAATGTGCTTGACGCCGAGGTTGCGCAGCGATTGTTCGAGTTGCGATCGAATGAAGCGCGGCGACAGACAGTGACCATCGACTATCTCTTCAGCGGCGGCGAGGCCCGCGTCGATCACGGTCTCGCGAATATAGCGATTGGGATCGCGCGGATACTCGCTATCGAACGGGATGTAGCCGCCTTTGGTGCACACGACGACTTCATCGCGCGCGATCGACTGTGCTTCCAATAATTCGGTTAGCGCTGTGCCGATGGCGCGTTCGCTGCGTTGAAAGCGGTAATTCGAGGCGGTATCGACGACGTTGATGCCTGAAGTGAGGGCACGCCGGACGGCGGCGCTGTAATCCGAGTCCGATTGTGGAGTCGGCTGCCCCAGATACGTGCCGATGCCGATCGAACTGAGCCACAGGCTTTGAGCGCGGCGAAAGTGGCCGGGCAGTGAAGTGTATCGATCGCGATACCGGGCGGTGCCGTCCGGCGTGGCGCGCGTGGCAATCATACGGCCTCGCTTACAGCACCCAGAGCACTTGCTCGTGGCCGGTCAGTTCCCGATACAGCGCGTCGAGCTGCTCGCGGCTGTGCGCCGTGAACGTCGCCGAGATGGATAGATAGTTCCCCTGACCGCTGAAGCGGCTGGTGACAGTGCGTTCGTCCAGATCGGGCGCGTGCCGCCGGATAATGGACACGACGGTGGCCTGAAAATCGTCGCTGCTGTGGCCGATGGCTTTGATGGGAAAGGCGCAAGGAAAGACAAACACACTGGCTGCTAAATCAAGCATCGTTACCTCTAATGTTCAAACGGATCGCGCATGGTGCGAATCAAAATCTCCGGCCCCAATTTTACATTAGCGCCTTGCTTCAGCAAGAAGCGCACCACATCCACCACTTCTTCAACTTTGAGAAAATTCTGCGCGTTGCCGTTGGGCATATCCGCGCCCATCGGCGTGTCCACCATGCCGGGACAGATGGCCCACGCCTTGATGCCGTGAGCCTGATTCTCGTCTTGAATCAACTGGGTCGCCACGCGCAGCGCGTGTTTGCTGACGGCGTACGCGCCCATGCCGGAATACACCATCACCCCGGCCTCGCTGGCGATGTTGATGATGAAGCCGCGCCGCCGTTCGCGCATGCCGGGCAGCACTTGTGAACACAGGAATACCGGCGCGCGCAAATTGATCGCCATGATCAAATCCCAGTATTTCATCGTCATGGCGTGCATCGGTTGATTGCGCGCCACGCCCGCATTGTTCACCAGAATATCGATGGGACCCAGTTCCGATTGGGTTCGTTCGATGACGTTAATCAGGTGTGCTTCCTCGCGCAGATTGGCTGGAATCACCAGAGCCGTGCCACCGCCCGATCGAATCTCGGCGGCCACTCGCTCAAGTTCTTGTTCGCGCCGCGCGGCGAGGGCGACTCTCACGCCTTCAGCGGCCAGCATCTTCGCCAGCCCTTCACCGATGCCGGAGGAGGCACCCGTGACAATGG
>JAUQXD010001090.1 GCA_030834835.1 Thermoflexales bacterium
CACGGCCACCACGACGGCCACGTCGTCGTCCGTCCACCGTCGATCGGCATCGGTTTCGTGCAGGTCGATAACGCCGATCACTTGATCGCGCAGTTTGATGGGCACCGCCAACGCCGTGCGGGCCGCCAGGTGAGCGGGCAATTGAGCGGTCGCGTCATCGTCGCCGGCGATGACTATCTCGCCCCGGCGGAGCACCTGCTCGATCTCCGGCAAGGGGGCGTCGCCCACAGCCGGGACGCCGCTTAGATGGTATTCGTGACTGGTCTGTCGCAAGGTTGGCAACAGGCGCTGCCACTGATCGCGCAGGTGACGCTTGTTGGCTTTCTCGGTCTCTTGCAGGGCCGTCAGCGTGCGCGTGAACAACCGCGCGTTGTCGATGGCGACAGCCACCTGATCGGCCAGCGTGCTCAGCACGGTCAAGTCTTCGTCACTGAAGGCGGCCGGCTCGGTCGTTTGCAGGTCCAGCGCGCCCAGGATGCGGCCGCTGACTTGCAGAGGCAGGGTCATTTCAGACCGGGTGTCGGGCAAATCTGGGTTATTAAAGTGGACCGCGTCCGCGCCGGCGTCCAACGCGATGCGGGGCACTCCGGTCTGCGTCACATACCCCACCATGCCCTGGTGGCCCACCGCCAGTTTGTGATTGCGGGCCAGCATGCGCTGACCGCCTTCGCTGTTGGCCGCGTGCAGCACGGCGTAACGATTGGCTTCGTCCACAATGAAGATACCGACATGATACAGGCCGAAGGCCTCACCGATGAGGCGGGTGACTTGCAAGAGCAGCTGATCGAGATCGCGCACCTGGCTGATGGCGCGCGACACCTGGGCGCTGATGGCCAGCTGCGTGGCGCGGCGCTCCGCGTTGCGATGGGAGGCCTGCAATTGTACGTTGAGCGTTTCCAGCTGCGTACTGCGCAGCGCTACCTCATCGCTGCGCTGCGCCACTTCGAGCGTGCGGGCCGTCACGCGTTGTTCGAGACTGCCGATCAAGTCGCGGACTTGAGCCGCCATAGCATTGAACGCTTTGGCCAGTGTGCCAATCTCATCTTGCCGGTTGACGGGGGTTGAGACGTTCAGATTGCCGGATGCGATCTGAGTGGCCGCGGTCGCCAGGTCACCGATCGGGCGGGAGATGGACCGGGCGAAGATCAGGCTGATCAGGCCGACGATCACAGCGGCAATCAAACCGATCACGCCTGAGGCATTGCGCTGATTAGTCTGTGCGGTTTCCAGGGCTTGTCCGTAAGCACTGAAGTCGTCCCTATAAGCGCCAGCCACCAGCACCCAGTGCCACGGCGCGTAGTACGCGACCCGTGCAATTTTCTCGCGAGGCGCTGGTTCACCGGGCTCTTGCCATTTATAGTCCTTTTTTTCCGTCATACCCGGTGCCAACGCTTGCGCGGTCTGGATGATCTCCCGAATGGTGTAGTTGCCCTGTGCGTCCTGAAAATTCCACAGGTTTTCGCCGTCGCGTAGACCTTTTTCAGAGATGATGTATTTGCCTAGATCATCGCCGTCGCTTCCCAGGACGAAGGCGTAGCCGGTCTTGCCCACCGTGGTCTGGCGGATGGCTTCGCGCAGCGAGGTTACGTTCTCCTGTTTGATGCCCACGAAGAGCATCCCGACCAGCAGCCCGGACTCGCTGCGAATTGGCTCATAGGCGGCGTTGTACCAGGCGTCGACGACATACGCGCTGCCACGATAGGTCTCGCCCCGCAAGATGGCGGCGATAACGGGATCGGGCTTGCCGTCCGGTCCGGTGGCGGGAACATAGGTGCCAATGGCCCGTTGACCGTCGGCGTTCTTGATGTTAGTGGCCACCCGCAGCATATCGCCGCGGTCGTTCATGCGCTGAAAGATGGTGGCGGTGCCGCCGACCAGATACTGAATTTGATCGACCACCAGAGTCTGCACCGACGGATACGTGTTCTGGCCCAGCCAGGAGCCGCCAACAAGCATCTTGGGCAGGGTGACGAGGCTTGACTCGTGGGTGTACTGGTTGACGGCCGTCCACTGGATGCCGTCTTTGCCCAGACTGATGTCGCCTTCGGTGTTGAAGACCAACCGCGCCACGTTGAGGCTGGTGTTGACCTGTTGCTGCACGGCTTCGTCCTGCGCTTTGACCAGATTGTAGACGCCTCCGACGATGTGTTCCAGATCGGCATCGATCAACTGCTCCACCTGTGTGTGGGCCACGGCATTGAACTGTTCGCTTTGCCACGCTGCGGCGGCCGTCAATGCGATGACGGTGAGCAATACGCCGCCGATGCCGAGCAAGAGAATCTTGGTGCCGAGTGTGAGGTTTCGTAGATGGCGCATAGTCCCTCTCAGGCCGCTGTTTCGTGAGACGCGCGCGGCTGTTCGCCGGTCACGTCTGCTTCGCCCATGGTCAGGCGCATGATGGCGCGCGATACGCCGAGTGACCGGGCTAATTCGGTCGTGGTTGTTTGCAGCACCGCCTGCACATCGCTGGCGGCGCGGATGCGATTGGTGATCTGGCGGATGCGCTGCTCACGCTGGGCAAAGCGCTCGGTCTCCTCCAGCAGGCGGGCGTTCTCGATGACCTGTCCCACCTGATCGATCAACGCTTGCGCAAAGGCCACATCGTCTGCGGTCCAGGCGCGCTGGTCACCCGTCTGGACGCTGAACTCGCCGATGGTTTCGCCGCGGACCTTGAGCGGTACCAGCAGGTCATGGCCGTCCGGCGCAGTCACGTGAGCGGTCTGAGTGGTGAGCCACCGGCCTTCGCGCCATTCGCCGGCCAGCGTATCGGACGAGCGGGTATAGCGTTCCCACGCCTGACCGACGAGGCGGCGATTGGTGGCATCCAGTTCATCCAGCGCCTGGCGTGTCTGTTGAGCCAGATTGTAGCTTTCAATGGCGACGGCCATTTGCGCCGCGATCTGTTCTAACTGACGAATGTGATCGTCCGTGTAGGCGGCCGGCCGCTCACTACCGACGTTGAGTTGTCCCAGGCTCTGACTGCCTGCTTTCAAATGCAGGCTCACCAGCGACCGCATACCCAGACTGGACAGATCGGCAACGTCTTGATATTGCCGGGCTAACTGCGTCAAGTCAGGCGCATAGCGCGTAACGCCTTTCTTCAGCGTCTCACCTGTGAGTGTATTCTCTGCCGGCATGAGCTGCGCCGCGCCGAGTGATTGATCGGCTGCCGGGTTAATCGCCTGGAGACTGATCAGCGCCGGGTTCGTGGCTTTCAATGCAAGACTCAAATGACTGGCGCCTAGCAGCTGATTCACCGTCTGCGCCGTTACCCGCGCCACGGTTTCCAGTGAGGTCGCCGAGGCCAGATCGCGGCTCATTTGATTCAACAGCGTGAGCGTGCGCGCCTGCTGCTCGGCGCGGCCAAGCGTCTGCGCATTGGTCAGGGCCACGGCCAGCTGATCGGCCATGGTTTGCAGCACTTCGGCGCTGGCTTCGTCGAACGCATTCGGCTGGATCGACTGCACGTCGAGCGCGCCGATGACGCGCTGGCCGACGATCAGCGGCAGCGCGATTTCCGATCGCGTGTCGGGCAGCAGCGGATTGGCGAAACGGCCGGCCTCGTCATCCACACGCTCCGCGAGCGCAATGCGCGCCCGCCGGGTCGCAATCGCCGTGCCTACCATGGAGAGACCGTTAACTTCCAATTGATGGCCGCGCTCCTTCAACATGCGGCCGGCTTCGCCCGTGGCTTCGCGCAAAATGGCGGTGCCGCCGGTGGGATCGGTGGTAAAGATTGCGGCATAGTAGAAGTTGAACCGATCGGTGATCAGGTTAACGGCTTCGCTCAAGAGTTGATCGACATCCAAAATGGAGGAGGCCGCGCGGCCGACCTCGGCGCTGGCGCGCAGCTGCCCGGTCCGGGCGCGCACCTGATCTTCCAGCGACGTGATCAGAGTACGCAGCTGCCCGGTCATGCTGTTGAACGTGGCGGCGAGTGCGCCGACCTCGTCGTTTGTTTCGACGGCCGCCTGCGCCGAAAGATCGCCCTGCGCGATTCTGGTGGCAGTCTCGTTCAGGCTGACGATGGGCTGGGCCAACAATCGCGAGAAGCGGGCGGCGGCGAAGATGGTGATCGCACTGATGGCCAGCACGAGGAACAGCGAGCTGTGCGCCAGATCGTTAACGGGGGCCAGGAAGGCCTGCTGGGGACGGCCAAAGACCATGAGCCAGTTAGGGTGCCGGTTGAGCCTGACGATGGCTAACTCATCGGGATCATTTGTATCTTCGACGTTATCGATGATTTCTCCGGCCTCGGCTACAAAGAATGGCTGCGTGTCCGCCAGCGCGAGACCCGCGTCAAATTCGGGCAGGTTCGTTGAGAGATCGGCGTCGTCGACATCTGGAATGCGGCGGTCATTCCGCAAGACCGCCAGCCGTTCGGGGGATAGCGGCACCACCGACTTAATAGACGATACTGAGGCCAGGCCGCCAGCCAGGCGAAAATGATTCTCATCCAATAGAATGCCGAACGAATCACTACCGCCCAGGTTATCGGACTGGGCCACGAGATCCTGGAGGGCGATAATGCTATAGGCCACGCGCGCAACCCCGATTACTTCGTCGCTGCCGGTGCGAACGACGGGCGCGCTAAAGTGGATCAACCCCTCATCCGTGATCGGATCGAACAATACTTCTGAAGCGTATGGCTGGCTGGTTTGCAACGGCTCACGGACATAGGGTTGATTGAGCTGGTCGGTGCCGATATTCAACTGGGCCGTATCGAACACTGTGATGCCGTGCAGATCGAACACCGCGTAAGATCGAATATAGAGGTTCTTGCTGCTTAAGGCGTTCAGGATGGGCGCTAACTGAGTTGGCTTACGCTGCTCGGGCGCGGCCGACAAGAGATCGACTACCTCCGGCAGTCGCGCGCTGGCCCGGATGTCGAACAACCCGTCTTTAATGAATTGATCGATCCGGCCCGCAGTTTGCGTGCCAGCCGCCAGCAGCGACTGTTGCGCACTGGTTCTAAGGTTGGATTCCGCCAGCACGCCGAAGGCAACCGCCTGAATAACGACCGGCAAGATCGCCACGAGCAACAGCGTCAGGGTCAGCTTGCCGCGCATTGAATACGTGCCGAATTGTCGCGCGATGAAATACACGCACGGGACTGCAAAAACAAGGATAATGAGCGGCACGTACGCGTTGAGCTGAGGCACACTCAATCGATAAGCGGGCAGGATCGCATCCAGCAAGACGATGAATAAGCCCAGGCCGAACGCCGCCACCATGATCGGATTGGCCATTGACTCCGGCAAGGTGAGGCTGGCGATGGCCGTAATCAG
>JAUQXD010001091.1 GCA_030834835.1 Thermoflexales bacterium
GGCTTGGAGAGTAAGATCAGGCGGCCATCGGCAGGCGTTGCTTGCGCACATCGTCCTGCATGCGCAGGCGGGTGAACGCATCGCGTTCGATCTGCCGCACGCGCTCGCGGCTGAGGTTCAACTTCTGCGCGATGTCTTCCAGCGTGCGCGGCCGATCGCCGTCCATGCCGTACCGCATCCGCACGATCATGGCATAGCGGGCGGGCAGTTCTTCCAGCGCGCGCTCCATCGCTTCCTTGAGCATGCGCCGTGCGACCAGATCATCCAGCGGCACGATGTCGCTGTCTTCGAGTTGGGCCAGCGGCGATTCGTCTTCGTCGTCGCTCATCGGCTCATCAAGCGAGGTGACGGGCACGGCGGCCGATCGCATCGATTGCACTTCTTCGGGCGCAACTTCCAGCGTCGCGGCCAGCTCATCGTCATTCGGGGCGCGGCCCAGCGTTTGCTCCAGGTCCTGCGCCACCCGATACATCTTGTGTAGACGATCCTGCAAATAAGCGGGCAACCGGATAGCACGCCCCTGATTGGCCACCGCGCGATTGATCGCCTGACGCACCCACCACGTCGCATAAGTCGAGAGCCGCAGCCCGCGGGCCGGCTCAAACCGATCGATAGCGCGCAACAACCCGATGTTGCCTTCTTGAATCAGATCCATCAGCGGCAGGCCCAGATTCTGATAGCGCTTAGCGATACTGATCACCAACCGGGCATTGCCGCGGACCAGTTCCTCGCGGGCATCCGTGCCAGCCTGAATGTCAACATTGAACTTCTTGCGTTCCGCCGTCGAGAGAGATTTGGCTGGACGCGTGCTCAATCGTTTGCCTGCCATGCGGCCGCGTTTCACGGCCTGCGTCAGTTCGCGCTCCCGATCGTGCGGCAACAGTCGATGGCGCGCCGATTCCTTGAAGTAATGCGCCACCGAGTCGAATTCGCCCGGATCGTTGCCCACCTCGGCCTCAGGCTCGTCATCGATCCATTCATCATCATCGGCGACTTCCATCACCTCGGCTTCAGCCTGCTCCGCGTCGTCAAGCCACTCGCCCTCACCCACCGCCGAATCGAGATCGTCGTCGTCCAATTCGTCGATGGCTGACACGTTCAAATCAAGATCACTTTCACCCACACGTTCAATCTCAAGCCGAACCCGATTGCTGCCCGATAATTTTCCCATAGGTCTCCTGTTCTGTGCTATCATTGCGCAAAACCGGCTTGCAATGACAGCCACACCGACAATTGCTCGATAAATTAGTCGTGCTGGCAGGCCATTTGTTACTATCTCGTACCACGAAAAATAGAACAATATATATTCAAGATTGTTACAAGAACTATTTATCTTGCACTATTCTAATTTATTATACACTACGTGTCAAGGGGGCTGTGAGTTCTCTCACAGAAGATTAAGAAATGCCCGATCCTGACCCAATCAAAGACTCTGCCAACCCGAACGAGCCTGTCTGGACCTATCGCGGTTACAAGTTACGCGCCAGCGACTTCAACACCGCGATGGTCCATCTCTATCGCGGCGAACTGGCGCGCGCCAACGTCTGGCGGCAACGACTGGACAATACCACCAACTGGGCCGTCATCACGGCGGGCACGGCCATTTCGTTCGCACTGGGAAATCCCGCCGGCCACCACGGTGTCATCATTTTGAACACCCTGCTGATTACACTATTTCTATACATCGAAGCTCGCCGCTACCGCTATTACGAGTTGTTCGCCTCGCGCATCCGCCTGATGGAGACCGATTTCTTCGCCGCGATGTTCGTGCCGCCGTTTGGCCCGGCGGCAGATTGGGCTGAAGCCATGGCCGAGAATTTGCTGCATCCGCATTTCTCCATCTCCATGTGGGAGGCACTGGGTCGCCGCTTTCGGCGCAACTATCTCTGGGTCTATGCCGTGCTGGGCGTTAGCTGGCTGCTGAAAAGCGCGCTCTTCCCCACACCGGCTCAATCGTGGGAAGAGATCATCGCGCGCGCCGCGCTGGGTCCGATTCCAGGCACCGTCATGCTGGCCATCGGCGTCATTTACAATGGCCTGTTACTGCTACTGGGCGTAGCCACCATTGGCTTGCAGCAGGCGTCCGGCGAAGTGCTGCCGCGTTACAGTGACTCGGCGATGGCCCACACCCTGTCGGCAATTTTCGCAGGCGAAACCGAGGGAACTGATGTGCCCTCCGATCGACACGCCTGGTTCCGAAAGTCAGAGAAGCGGGCGCAGTTGGTGGCCTTGATCATTGGCGGTCAGGCCACCGAGAAGTTGGGCCGGGCCATCTTGACCGAACTACAACGCGGCGTCACGAAACTGGACGGCACTGGCATGTACACCGGCCAGGCGCATCCAGTTTTGCTGGTGGCGCTGACCGTGACAGAAGTCAATCACCTGAAGGCGCTGGCTTCGCAGATCGATCCGGCCGCGTTTGTGATTGTGCTGCCCGCGCGTGAAGTGCTTGGGCGCGGTTTCCAACCGCTGCATCCTGCCGGCTGATCATCCCAACCAAACACCAATAATCCGCCAACGAAACTCCAATGGCACAGCCGTCGATTTGCGCTATAACAGACTCAAGCGCGACCGAGACTGTCTGATCCCCGACCACTGGCGCCACCTTCGGCCGGGTGCAGAGGTTCTTCGCAGGCGATGATTATTTTGTACGGCTTCCATTGGCCACTTTTTGGTACAGAAGCCATCGACCTGCCAGAGCACTGCGCGATCAACGGTGCAGGTCGCGCCGGTTTGTTATTTGTCCCCTCACACGTTCTGGAAACAACCAGGACAAACCCTTTGGTTTTTTCGATTGGCCGGTGTATACTCAGGTTTAGCCAACCCGGGAGATTGCACCATGCCGACGCCTCACGTTGACTCGCTGGCCGCACAGCTGGCGCTCCGCAATCGCCAAATTGATTTGATGCTGGAACTCGATCGACTGCGTGACACCGCCGATGATGAGGCCGCGCTGTTTACGCAGACCGTCGCCCTGTTGGGCAAGGCCATTCCGGCCGATCTGATCCTGGTTGCCAGTCTGGACGCCGACACGCGCCAGCTGGATGTGCGCGCCCTGCTCGATCGCGCCAGCCTGCTGGATCGAATCGGCGAGCAGGCGCTACGGGACACCCTGGAGCGTGCCGGCGAACTGGACACGGCGCAGGCAGTCATCGGTGGCGTATGGCACGCACTGGCCGCGCCCCTGCGACCGCAACACGAGACCCTGGGCGCGCTGCTGATGATTAACGCCACGCAAGAGTTTACCGAAGCCGATCTGGCCTTGCTGACCGTCGCCACTACCCAGTTGGATTCGGCCCTGCGGCAGATGCAGCTCATTGCCGAATTGCGCCAGGAACGCCAGGAACTGCGCACGCTCTACAAGATCGATCGTATCCGTGACCGCGGCCTGCCCTTTAACACCATGCTGGCGGAAGTGCTGATCGAGCTCTGCCGCGCCATTCCGTCGGAGGCCGGCTTCATCATGCTCTTCGACACGAACGGCCAGCAGCTGGAACTGCGCGCGGCAACCGACGATCATCTGCTGACGACCGGCGATCATTATCAACACGTCTACGCCGCCGCCCAGGCGGCCGTTCAGCGCGGATCGCCGATCGTGCGCGGGCCGATCAGCGCCGACATCCGATCGTTGATGTGCCTCCCGCTGATCCTCAACGAGCACATCATCGGCGTGCTGGGCGTAGTGAATCGCCGCGATTCCGCCGGGTTCACGCGCGCCGATCGGCACACGCTGTGGGCCATCGCCAGCCAGATCGATACCGCGATCTTCGAGGGCTTGCAAATCCAGAAGTATCGCGAGGTGTTTGGCCGCCGCGTCGGGCCAAAGGTGATGGAGCGGCTGCTCAACACGCCCGATCGCGATTTGCTGAAAGGCGAGCGCACCGTCGTGTCCATCCTGTTTTCCGATCTGCGCGGCTTCACCAACACGGCCGAGATCGTCGGGCCGGAACTACTGGTCGGGATGTTGAACGACCACCTGAGCACGATGACGGAAATCGTGCTCAAACATGAAGGCCTGGTGGACAAATTCGTGGGCGACTGTGTGATGGCGCTGTTCAACGTGCCGGAACGCCAGCCCGATCACGCCCTGCGCACGATTTCGACCGCGCTGGACATGATGGCGGCGCATCAAACACTGATGACCAGATGGCAGCCCCACCTGCCCCCGATCGGCATCGGCATCGACACCGGCGAGACCATCGTCGGCAATCTGGGTTCCACCCAGCGTAACGAGTACACGGCCATCAGCCATCACGTCAACCTGGCCTCGCGCCTGTGCGGGATAGCCGAAGCGAATCAAATCCTGATCAGCCCGGACACCTATGCGCTGGTGCGCGATCATGTCGTAGCGATTCCAATCCGCGGCCTGAAACTGAAGGGTATCGGCGATGCGCTGGATGCTTTTCACGTTTTGGAACTGCGCTGAACTATCGAGGTCAATATGTCCCTATCGATCTTAGCCGTCGACGACGAGCCTTCCACACTCAAAATGCTGCGCTTGCTCCTCAAACTCAAACGGCCCGAGTGGACCTTCCATACCGCCGAGGATGGCCCACGGGCGTTGGATCTGGTCGCGAACCAGCCGGTGGATTGTGTGCTGCTGGATATTTCGATGCCGGGCATGGATGGTCTGGAAGTGTGCGAACGGATGCGCGCCCTGCCCAACATGGCCGCCGTGCCCATCGTGATCTTCACCGCGCTCGACACGCCCGATCGGCGCGAGAAGGCGGCGGCCGCCGGCGCGACGGCGTTCTGGATCAAGACGTTCCAAGCCACCGAGTTTGTGCCGGAGATCGAGAAACTGGTGGCTCAGGCGAAGTGAAAAGTGACGAGTAACGAGTGACGAATATCTCAACGATCGGCGCGCATGCCAATCGTCGAAGGACACTTATGCACACCAACGAGCAACTCATCGAACAGTTCTACAGCAGTTTCAGCCGGCGCGATTATGCCAGCATGATCGCCTGTTATGCGCCGACGATTCAGTTCTCCGATGAGGTATTCACGCTGTCCGGCAAGGCCGCCGGGGCGATGTGGCACATGCTGTGCGAGAGCGGCACGGACCTGGCCGTCACCTTCAAGGACATCCACGCCGATGACGCGCATGGCGCCCACGGCACGGCGCACTGGGAGGCGACCTACACCTTTTCGGCCTCCGGTCGCAAAGTCCACAACATCATCAATGCTGAGTTCGACTTCAGCAACGGCCAGATCGTCCGCCATCGCGATCGATTTGACTTCTGGCGCTGGTCGCGGCAGGCGCTCGGCCCGACCGGCCTGCTGTTGGGTTGGACTCCGTTCGTTCGGCGGAAAGTTCAATCTACTGCGGCCCGGCGTCTGGAGAAATTCATCGCGGCGCATCCGCAATACCAATAACGCCCTCGAGTTGGTGGGAGCATCGCCCACGGCCCAATTGACTTTACAATAATGCCGGGGAAATCTCCCCGACGTCTGCGAGTCAACTCAAGCATGCCGGGGAAACTTCCCCGATACCGTCTGGTCTACATGGACAGGCGGGGAGATTGCCCCGATGTGTTCGAGTCAACTCAAGCAGGTCGGAGAAACTTCCCCGATACCGTCTGGTCTACCCAGACAGGCCGGGGAGATTGCCCCGACGCCTTCGAGTCAACTCAAATAGACTAGGGAAACTTCCCCGATACTGTCGGGGCTACGGAAGCAAATCGGGGGATTTTACCCCTGTTGGTGAAGCCAACCGCAGCCAGTCCCGGCTTGAACCAGAGTGTATAACCCGCTTGACGCGGATTGAGTTGGGGCTATACTCCATTCACGATGTAAGTCGTTGGAAGGAATGCACTTCTCCCAATCAATAGTTGGCGATTTCGCTCTAGCTACAAACAGGTTCTTAAATGTCCGCCCGACATCATTACATTCCCCAATTTTATCTCGAAGGTTTTGTTGACCCAGCTAGTAAGAAATCCTCAGCTAGGTCATTGGAACCATATCTTTGGGTTAGCGATTTGGAAAAGCTAACCATTAAGAAGCGGGCTCCCAAAAAAGCGGCACAATACACTGGCTATTATGATCTAGAGGGAACAGAGATAGAAGATAAGTCAATACTCGAAAAACATTTATCGGCTATCGAGGGCTTAGCAGCGCCCATCATTCGCAAGTTGGGTAATCAGCAGTTTAAAATAACTACCGAGGAGCGGTTCCATTTCTCAAATTTCGTAGGACTTCAACTCGGCAGAGTTCCAGCTACTCGCCGGGCGGTGGACGCCACGCTCAAGAAGCGCGCTCAAGAAATGCTTCGCGAGTATGCAATGGATGACGACAAACTACAAGGTAAGCTTGGTGAAAAAGAGGACATTTTCAAGGATCTTGTGCTTTCAGGACAATTACTGCCTAGTCCGGGTAAAGATCTTGTTATAGCTTCCGCATTGAGGTTAGGACTCGAGATGGCAGAAATTATCTTCGCCATGAATTGGAGTTTTATACTTGCGCCCAGTGGATCTGCCTTCTTTACGTCTGATAATCCAGTAGGACTTCTGACTCCAGACGCGAAATCAGTAAAAATCAGGCGAGGAGAACTGAATCAGAGACTCGAAATTTCGTTTCCGCTTGTGCCTTCTTGTGCACTGCTTGCGCACATGTATCTCGAAATTCCCGATCTTGACGTTATATCCGTAAAAGTAGATGAAGTCATCGAAATGAACAGACGAGTTTTCCCTACAGTTCAACGATGTGTTTATTGCTCAACAGAAGAACAGAGCAAATGGGTATTGACTCAGAACAAGAAGCGCACCGTTGATGAATTGCAGTCTCATCAAGCCAAGACCGCCCAATAATTCGTTACAGCGAACAGCGGCTTCGCCGTTCGGGGATGCGGCCAGCTGCCAGCAGACGAGTCTTTCAGAAAACAGTTTTGCGATTCACCCACCGCTGCCGCTGAACGCCAGCGTTGCGAACATACCAAAAGCGGCGCACTCGATTTGAGTGCGCCGCATCGTTTACTTTGCTTTGACTTTCGCTTTAGTCTTCGCCTTAACCGGAGGTTTCTTTCTTTCTACCTTCTCCGGCTTGTCCTTCTTCGCCGCCCTCGGCGGCGTCGCGCCGAGTAACTCCAGCTGCTTTGGCTCAGGCGCAGCCTCCACTGTCTCCGGCGCATCGATGCGCATCTGCGGTTTGACCAGCGCCGCGACGATCTCGTTCTTGAGGACGTGCTGCACGCCGTAGCCGCCTGTCGCACGCCCTAGACTCTTGAACAACTTGCCCTTGATCAATTTCGTCCGGCCACGCGAAGTCGTGAGCGCCACATCGTCTTTCGGCGCGACGATGGCGAAGCCCGCCACCGCATCGCCGCCTGCGATCTTGATACCGATCACGCCCTGCCCTGCGCGCCCCTGCCGGGGATATTCGCTCAATGGCGAACGCTTGCCCACGCCCTGCTCCGTGATGATGGCGGCCTCTTGCTCCTCGGCGACGATGTCCGCGGCCACGACCACATCTTCATTCACCAGCTTAATGCCCGCCACGCCGCCCGCGTTGAAGCCCATCGGGCGCACGTCTTCCTCGATGAAGCGAATGGCCTGACCGCGCGCCGTGACCAGCATCACTTCGCCTTCACCCGCCGTCACGCGCACCGACACAATCGCGTCGTCGTCGGTCACGTTCATCACGCTGAACGTACCAAAGGACTTCGCCAGATCGGCCAGCGTCACGCGCTTCACCACGCCCAGGCGCGTCGCCATGAACAGATAGCCCGGTAATTCAGGCTTATCCAGCGGCAGCGCCAACAGCGAAACGATGCGCTGGCCGCTGGGCACGCCCACCACATCGGCGGCGGGCATGGCCTGATCGGACAGTTGATGCACCCCGATCATGCCCGCCTGGCCCATCTCCGTAATCGCCACGAGGTTGTCGCGCATATCGGCATGCAATATCGCCGATGGGGCCTTCTCCTCGATCAGGGTGAGTTCTTCGCTGGTGCGCAACAGCATGCCGTCTTCGTAAGCCGCCACCCAGGCCGCGCCGCTCTCCACCAGATCGTGCGCAGTGATGACCTCGCCCTTGCCCAACTGCGACTCGACGATCTGCGTGCGGCGGGCGTCGCCGAACTTCTCTTTCAGTTGCAGCGTCTCGGCCTTGATCACGCCCAGAATCTTTTTCTCGTCCGCCAGCAGGTCTTCCAGCGACTTGATCAGCGCCTTCTTTTCCTTGTACTCGGCTTCGATCTTTTCGCGCTCCAGTTTCGCCAGTCGCCGCAACGGCATGTCGAGGATGGCGTTGGCCTGAATCTCGCTCAGCTTGAAGCGCTTCATCAAGCCTTCGCGGGCCTCATCGCCATTCGCGCTGCGGCGGATCAGGCGGATGACTTCATCCAGATTCGCCAGCGCCTTGAGCAAGCCTTCCAGAATATGCGCGCGTTCTCTGGCGCGGGCCAGATCATATTCGCTGCGCCGCCGCACGATCACCTGGCGGTGCTCGACGAAGATTTGCAGCATGCGCTTCAACGGCAGCAAGCGCGGCTCACCGTCGACCAGCGCCAGGTTGATGATGCCGAAGGTCGTTTGCATGGGCGTGTGCTTGTACAACAAACCCAGAATCGATTTCGGATCAGTTACTGTGCGGCTCAACTCGATGATGATGCGCATGCCCGATCGGTCTGATTCGTCCCGCAGGTCCGTGATGCCTTCGATCTTGCCGTCGCGCACCAGATCGGCAATGCGCTCGATCAGGCTGCTCTTGTTGACCTGATACGGCAGTTCGGTGACGATGATGCGACTCTTGCCGCGCTCAGCCTCTTCGATGAAGGCCCGGGCCTGCAATGTCACGCGCCCGCGCCCGGTGGCATACGCCGCGCGAATGGCGTCGCCGCCCTCGACGGCTTCGTTGTAGCGGAACATCAAACCGCCGGTGGGGAAGTCCGGGCCTTTGATGTGATTCATCAAATCGTCCACCGAGACTCGATCGATCTTCTCCCACCGACCGATCAGATACGCGATCGCGTCGCAGACTTCGCTCAGATTATGGGGAGCGATATTCGTCGCCATGCCCACGGCGATGCCGGACGCGCCGTTGACCAGCAGATTCGGCACGGTGCTGGGCAGCACCAGCGGCTCTTTGAGGGTGCCGTCGAAGTTGTCGCCAAACTCGACGGTGTTCTTCTCGATGTCGGACAACAGGCTGGCCGATAACGGCGCGAGGCGGGCTTCGGTATACCGCATCGCGGCGGGGGCGTCGCCGTCCACCGATCCGAAGTTGCCCTGCCCGTCGACCAGCAGGTTGCGCATGGAAAAGTCCTGCGCCATGCGCGCCATCGCGTCGTATACGGCGGCGTCGCCGTGCGGGTGATACTTGCCCAGCACCTCGCCCACGATACGGGCTGATTTCTTGTAGGCCGTATTAGGCTGCAAGCCCATATCGTGCATCGCGTACAGGATGCGGCGGTGCACCGGCTTCAGGCCGTCGCGGGCGTCGGGCAGTGCCCGCGCCACGATCACACTCATGGCGTAGGACAGATACGCCTGCTGCATCTCGTGATCGATGTCGATCGGGCGGATGAGGCCGAATTCGGTGACGGTCGCTTCCAGACCGTTATTGTTATCGTTACTTGATTGAGGTGCGGACTTACGTCGGGCCATGCTTAATCCTGATGGAACAAGTTTTCTGTTGCTTGCATCTTAACTGACCCCGCGCAAGTTGTCAACGGATGAATTCGCCCTCATCGGATAGCCAAACGGATAACCGGATGTCCGCCGCAGCATCCGATTATCCGTTTCACTATCCGGTGAAAAAGAATTATCCGTTGAAAGAATCGCGCGCCTGTGGTAAACTGGGCCGCGTAGCCCCCGTAGCTCAGTGGATAGAGCACCGGCCTCCGAAGCCGATAGCGTGAGTTCGATTCTCACCGGGGGTACACTTCCAACGCGAGTCAGCCACTCGCGTTTTTGTTTTAGGCACGGTGTCTGACCGCCGCTCAAGCAGGACGTTGTTGAGCAGCCGGCCGCGTGTAGCGCAGCACGGCGTAACAGATGGTATACACCGTGGCCCACACGATCAAGCGCGGACAATCGATGACAAACACTTCATCCAAAAACGCCCCCAGCCCGCGCCGGAAGGTGGGATCGGCGATCAACGCCAACGCCACGACGATGAGGGTCAGCCACGTGATGGCCCGAACCAGCGTGCGCCCGACACGCTTGAGGAGTTGAATGATCAGGGCCGTTCCGATTACGCCGACGAGGAGTGCGGCTGGGAATCGAAGATCGCTGAAACAATGATACAGCACGATCGACCAGATAATCACTACCGAGTTCGTCATTGCACCCAAAACCTGTCGCATGTCGGCCTCCGGGCAGCAGTCGTGCCTCTCACTATAGGCGGCCGCGGCAGTGGTGTAAATACGCAATAGCCCTTATTGGCGATTCCGCTTCAGGTGCGGTTTGAAATTGATTGGTAAATTGGCCCGCTCACAGTCCATCGCCTTCAGCGCCGGCACCCGATTAACCGCCGACGTCATCGGGCGCGGGCTAAGCTTCGGGCTGGCCTATGTGGCGCAGCGTCTGCTCGGTCCGGCTGACTATGGCGAGTTGACGGTTGCTCTGGCCACCGGCTTTGTATTGACGACGCTGACCGATCTGGGCTTGCAGATTATCGTCACGCGCGAGATTGCCGGACAGACAACCAAGGTCGATAGCGCTCAAATCGCCAATGCAGGCCTGACGCTGAAGTTGCTCTTTTCATTGCCCGCCGTGATCGCGCTGATCGTCATCAGCGCAGGGCGGCCACCCGCCGCTCAATTTGGCGCATTGATCGTCGGCCTGTCGCTGCTGATGAATTCGGTCGTGGAATACTTTGGCTATGCACTGCGTGGCTGGCGGCGCACCGATCTGGAAGCGCTGTGGCTGCTGACAGTGCGCGTGTCCACCGCGCTCTGCGGCGGGCTGGCGCTGGCCGCCGGAACCGGCTGGGCAGGTTTGACGTTAGCGTATGGTAGCAGTGCAGCCGTGACGCTGATCGCCAGCACGGCGTGGCTAAGTCGTCAGCGCGATCGATATTTTGTGCCGCGCCCGATGTCTGACGGACGCACTCAACGCCGCCTGTTACGCGAGGCGCTGCCGCTGGGCGGCGCGATTGTGGTCTCCATCGCGTACACGCGCACGGCCGTTTTCATGCTGGATGCGCTCACGTCGGCGGCCAGTGTGGGCGTGTATGGCGTGGCGCAAAAATTGACAGAGCCGTTGGCGATGGTGCCCACCGCGTTGATGGCTGCCGTCTTTCCGGTGCTAACGCGCGAGATCAATCAATGCGGCTATGCCGCTACTCGATCGCTCCGCGTGCGCACGCTGGCCGTGCTGTTGCTGACAGGCGGCGCTTTAGCCGCGGCGGGTGCGCTCGGTGGGCCGTGGCTGATCGATCGGTTGTATGGCGAGCCGTATCGCGGCGCGGCGACGGTGGTGCAAGTGTTGGCGCTGGCGCTGCCGTTGTCATTCATCAATTACGGCTTGACGCACGTGCTGATCGCCCTGAATCGCCAGCGCCTAAACTTAATCTTCAATGTGATCGTATTTGTAGTTAACCTGGTGGCATGCGCTCAAGGGATTCCGGCGCAAGGGCCAGCGGGTGCGGCGCTGGCGACGGCCTTGAGTGAAGGAGTGTTGCTGACAGTATGCGGGTTGAGTCTGCTGCGACCAATTCGCGGTTGATGGCGCGGCTCGATCGGTTGAGTGCGGCGATGTGGATCATCTTCGCTGTGATGCTGCCGTTTGAGTTGAAGACACCGCTGATCACGATTGGGCCGTTATCGATCACGAATGTCGAATTGGCGATGTATGGCGTGCTCGCGGTGTGGGCGGTGCGGCTCATTCAGACCTGTCAGGTCTGGCGAAAACCTGACAGGTCTCGTCTGACACCCGTCCACTGGGCCGTGCTGACGTGGATCGCGGCGAACATCATCAGCGCCCTGCTCGCGCCGACACTGCGCGGTGAGGCGTTGAAGTTTGCGTTTCGCAGCGCAACGGGTGCGCTGTTGTTTTTCGCCGCGGCCGATTGGGCGCGCAACGCCGATCGCGTGCGGCCGATTGCTCTGGCGCTGGGCGCGGGCACAGTGTTGTCAGCAGGCGCGGGCATTATCGAAGTAGCGATGCCATCGAGCGTGCCGCTATGGCTGGCGTTCAAAACCCACGTCACCGTCGTGGGCGAAGTGCTGCGTGCCAGCGGGACATTTCAATACGCCAACACGGCGGCGATGTTCTGGGAGGCCGCGCTGCCGATCGGGTTGGCGGCGATGCTTAGCGCCCGGCCTATGTCGCGCCGGGGATCGATCGGGTTGGCCGCAGCCGTCATCATCGTGACTTTAGCCATCGTGTTGTCGGCGAGTCGCGCGGCGTTGATCGGATCAGCCATCGCGCTGCTGCTGTTGATCGGCTTGAATCGAGGCGCGCTGCGCCGTTGGTCGGCCTTTGCGCTGATCGGGCTAGTCGCCCTGACGGCTGCACAAGTGATCGCCAGTCCCGTCATTGCCGCCCGCTTTCGCGCTGAGAGCGAACGGACGTGGTATCTGGCGCAGATCGACCTCGAGCCGCAAGCGCTGACGTTTCGACCCAGCGAGATCAGCAGCGTGCCGTTGACGGTGACGAATATCAGCGCGCGAACGTGGCCGGCCGGCGGGGTGACACCCGTGAGCGTGAGTTATCACTGGTTAAGCGCCGACTCACAAGATATGATTATCCTTGAAGGCGTTCGCACCGCGCTGCCCAACGACCTTGCGCCGGGCGAGCAGGTCAGCCTCGGGCTGCGCGTGAAAGCGCCGTCGCAGGCGGGGGACTATCGTTTGCAGATCGATCTGGTACAAGAGTACGTGACGTGGTTCAGTGTACGTTCGGGACAGGTCGTCGAGATGGCCGCTCGCGTCACGAGCGCGAGCGCAATGAGTGCGTCCACACCCATCGGATCGCCGCTGACACCGATGCCGCGACCCTTGCCGTCGCCAACGCGGACAGAGTTGTGGCGCATCGCGATCGAGTTGTGGCGCGATCGGCCGGTGTTTGGCATCGGCCCGGATAATTTTCGCTGGACGTATGGCACGGTATTGGGTGCGGCGGATTTCAATCGGACGGTGACGGCCAATAGTTGGGTCGTGGAGACGCTGGTGAATACGGGCTTGATCGGGTTGGGGAGTCTGATCGGGCTGGGGTTGACGCTGGCGTGGGTGGCCTATCGCGCGCTGCGTGAATCAGCCGGCGTGAATCGCACGCTGGCTATGGGTCTGATCGCGGCATTGCTGGCCTTTGCCGTGCATGGTTTGGTGGATTATTTTATGCCGTTTACGCCGACGTACGGGCTGTTCTGGCTGGCAGCGGGATTGTTAACAGGGCGCGGGGGTGCCGGACATGACGCAGGTGATTGGCTTTGATGTAGCGCCGCTGCTGGTGGCGAATTTTTCGGGCGTCAGCACGTATACGCAGCAATTGCTGGAGGCGCTGCTGACCCGCGCGGACGATCGACAGTATGTGCCGCTGGCGCATCGCGCCGTCAATGGCCAGGTACCGAAGGGCGCCGCCGCGCCGATCGGGCAGCCGTATCAACGCCGCGGGTGGTGGATGCAGATGATCGCGCCGAAGTTGCTGGCGGACTTACGCCCCTCTTTCGCGCATTTCACCAACTCGATCGCGCCGCTGGCGAGTCCGGTGCCGGTGGTGCTGACCATCCACGATATGTCGCTGTTCGTGCAGGCGCGCACGCAGCCGCTGCGCAGTCTGATCACAGTGCGACCGATTATGCCGACGGCGGCCCGACGGGCGGCGGCCATCATCACAGTCTCACAGCATGCGCGCCAGGCTATGATCCGGTTGATGAAGATCGATCCGGCGAAAGTGCACGTGGTCTATAACGCGCCCGCGACCCGCTTCAAGCCGGTGACGGACAGTGACAAACTCGATCGGGTGCGGCGGCAATACGCGCTCCCGGCGACGTTTGTGTTGTATGTGGGCACGTTTGAGCCGCGCAAGAACATCCCGCGTTTGCTGCGCGCCTTCGCGCAAGTGCGGCGCGCTCGCCCCGATGTGCGGCTGGTGATGGCGGGTCAACTGGGCTGGAAGCATCGCGCCATCTGGCAGGCGATCGAGTCGCTGGGATTGGCTGACGCGGTGCAATGGCTGGGCTACGTGCCCGCCTGCGATCTGCCCGCGCTGTATTCGCAGGCGACAGCGTTGGCGTTTCCGTCGCTGTACGAAGGCTTCGGTCTGCCCGTGAGCGAGTCAATGGCCTGCGGCACGCCCGTGCTCACGTCGCAGTGCTCGGCCCTGTCCGAGGTAGCCGGTGACGCGGCGCTGCTGATCGATCCGCTGGAGGTGGACACCATCGCCGCTGGGTTGATTCGTCTGCTGGATGACTCCGCGCTGCGCGATGAGTTGCGGGCGCGCGGACTGTGTCGAGCAGGAGAATTTTCATGGGCGCGGGCGGCAGCGGAGACGGTGAAGGTGTATGAGCAAGTGATGGGTGATGCGTGACGAGTGAATTAGCGTGAAATGCGGCGGGGAGTCAATCTACTCCGCAATCAAAGGGCGGTGGACGCCCGTCGATGCGCCGGTATCGCGAGGCCGCAGTTGTTCGACCGTCATGCCCGAATGCTTCTGTCGGGCATCCAAATCGACCATTGGCGAAGCGCGTCAACGCGGAAGGCGAAGCAAGGACAAGAGTAACGCCCGAAGTCACAATTGACTTCGGGCGTTTTGATCATGGCATGGCACACGGAGTATAATGCTGCACAGTGCATGCTGCGGTGTTGTAAGTGAAAGCATCGCTGGCTGGCACACAGGGCGTTGGGCGCACGCCAAACGTTGCTCAAAGTAAAGGACGATAAAATGCCTCTCACTTATACTGTTTCGCAAGTCAGCCATATCCTCGACGCATACAAAAGTCTTTTCCCTTCGACAGAAGGGGAATTGGAAAATTACTGGGACTATGGGCGGACGCGTACGTGGTCATGCCTTACCACGAACTTTCACAAGATTGGCATTGAAACAATACAATCCTTCGATGCAGCAGTGCGACAAATCGATGTCGCTGGATTGTCACATCAAAGGCTCGGGGAGCGCTTCAAAGATCTCTCTCGTCAATACAAAGTGGGCTACAGCCTGGGAATCTCACCCTGGACTGACGACTTGCTGTTGCAGACTTTTAGCGAGAAAACGAAATTTGTGGTCATCATTCTTGGACACGATTGGTATCCCATCGTCACCAACTCAAAGGGTAAACCTCGTCCCCCTGACTCGCCACTCCAGCGATGCGCGATTTCTGATAGCCCAGTGTATAAAGACGCTATCCCGAATTCTCTTTACGCAGTGGAAAATTGCGCGATACTGTTTATGAATCTCTACCCGGACTTCCGTCCACCTGATAGCCCCAAAACTGGACCGCTGGGTGATTACGGTGAATGGGCTAAGGGCCTTGAGGCTGTCTGCAAATCAATCTCGCAACAATATTGTGTGGTTAGCGTAATTTCCTGGGGAGGGCACGTTTGGGAAGCTCTCAGAAGCAAATTAGACACAGAATGGCAACAACTAGGAATCATGGCGGCAGTTGACCGTCAATATAAACACGAGCAAGGCGCGCCAACTGACTTGCATTTGGGAGGGACGAACATCCCATACTACGCCTTCGCCCATCCGTCGTTTGCGACGAACTTCAAAAAAGAGTCGCATTGGAAAGCATACGAAACAGCTATGAATAAGCTAGTTTTGTCGTTGACTTAATAGATATAGACATCACACCAACGATGACTACTCCCTTCGCCATCCTCTTTCAACCCGTCGCGCGGAACCGCTAGACGGCAACGGCATTGCCGCCTAGCGTATAAAGCAAACCCGAATGTTGATTCGAGAAATCTTTCCAACCTGCCTGCTCCTGCTGACCGCGTGCAGCCCAATCGCTGTTGCGCCAACGCCCACTCTCAGCGCGTCACCGACGATCACGACTCCGGCCACGCCAGCGCCAACCGTTGCTCCGCCCACACCGCTCGAACCGTCGCCCGCTCCGACCGCGTTTCCCTTAGCGCGTACCGATTGCCAACAGCGCTATTCCACCATTCCAACCGAACGCGACTACTGGCCCACGACTGAGTGGCGCATCTCAACGCCCGCTGAGCATTGCCTTGACCCTCAGAAAATTGAGCGGGCCGCGTGGTATTTCGAGAACAACTATGCCACACGCAGCCTGCTCATCATCCGGCACGGCGACCTGGTGTACGAGAAATACTTCCGATCGATTCTCAAACCCAACCGGACCGCGAACATTTACTCGGTGACCAAGAGCGTGCTCTCGGCGCTGGTGGGCATCGCCGTGGATCAGGGCACGCTCGATTCACTCGATCACGCGGTCATCGAATATTTCCCTGAATATTTCTATCCTCAAACCGATCCACGCATGAAGCAGGTCACGCTGCGCCATCTGCTCACGATGTCGGCCGGCTTCCTGTGGGGCGAAGACGGTCCGATCGAAGCCCGGTGGCAGGCCAGCGATAACTGGGTGGAAGCAGCCATCAATCTGAAGTTCATCGATCAACCAGGTGCGGCCTTCAATTACAGCAGCGCCAACACGCAACTTCTGTCAGCCATCCTCACCCGGGCGACGGGCGAGTCGCTGCGCACTTACGCTCAGCGCAACTTATTCACGCCACTGGGCATCACCGCCGATCGCTGGCACTGGGGCGTGGACGAGCAAGGCTATGCCGTCGGTGGTTTCGCCATGAATCTTCGACCGCGTGACATGGCGCGTTTCGGCTATCTGTATTTGAATCAGGGTTACTGGGATGGCCAACAGATCATCTCGCGCGAGTGGGTGCAGCAATCGACCTCGGCGCAGATTCATACCGGCATGGGACCCGACTACGGCTCTCTGTGGTGGGTTCACCCTCGATCGGATCAGCCC
>JAUQXD010001092.1 GCA_030834835.1 Thermoflexales bacterium
AAACGATCCTCGATGCGCTGCACTACGATGTCTAAATCTTCATTGTGATGCACAAAATCCAGGTTATCACTGCGAATCGTCAATACCGGACATGTGTTAAAATCGGCCAGCCATTCGTCGTAGTAGCGATCGAGCAGGCCCAGATAGTCGGGCGTGATGGTGGACTCCATCGTGCGGCCACGGCGCGTAATCCGATCGACCAGCGTCTCGACCGGCGCGCGCAGATAGATCAACAGCGCGGGCGCGGGTAGTGAATTGACGACCAACTCATACAATTGACGATAGGCCAGATAATCGCGCTCGTTGAGATTACCCATTTCGTGCAGCGCGCGCGCAAAGATGTAGGCGTCCTCATAGATCGAACGATCGATGATGGCGCTCTGCGCGCCTGCGGCCAATGCCTTGTGCTGCGCGGCGCGATGGCCTAAGAAGAAGACTTGCAGATGAAACGACCAGGCCTTCATGTTGGCGTAAAAATCAGGCAAATACGGATTATCGGCCACCGACTCAAAGCCGGAGGTCCAATTCAGGCGGTCAGCTAATCGCTCGGTCAAACTGGTCTTGCCAGCACCGATGTTGCCCGCGACGAGCACCAGATGTTTTGACATGATTCATCCTATCAGTCGTCTTTGCGAGCGCTTCTCAGCGAAGCAATCTCCAACATCAGCAGGAGATTGCTTCGTCGCAGAAAACGCTCCTCGCAATGACGCAAATTTATGGAGAGATTGTACATGAACTCAGGCAATAATCAAACGCGGGCAGTCTTATGGGATCTGGATGGCACGCTGATCGACTCGATGCCCTATCACCTGGCAGCGTGGAACGACGCGCTGCAGCCGCTGGGCTATCACTTCAGCGTCGAGAGTTTCCTGCCGACGATCGGCTTGCGCAATGGAGAAATCGTGCGTGACTTTCTCAAGATCGATCGGCCGCCGCACGACATCGAGCAGCTGCTGCTGGCAAAAGAAGCGCGCTATCGCACGATCATGCGCGAGCGCGGCCTGCCGCTGCTGCCGGGTGTGGAGCACTGGCTGACGGCCCTGCGCGCGGACGGCTGGCGGCACGCCATCGTCACGTCTGCGCCGCGCCACAACGTGGAGGCGGCCGTCCAGTCCACCCACCTCGATCAATGGGTCGAGACGATCGTGTGCGCCGAGGACGTCATCAACGGTAAGCCACATCCCGAACCGTTTCTGCTCGCCGCCGATCGGCTGGGCGTGGGCCCCGCGCACTGCATCGTCGTCGAAGATGCGCCTGCTGGATTGGACGGTGCGCGCGCGGCGGGCATGAAAACGATCGGGGTGTTGACGACGCACGCCGCGTTGGAGGCAAACGAAGTGGTGAAGTCGTTGGTTGATCTGGCGGAAGATGCGTTTGATCACGTGTTGCGTGTTGCGTAGTGCGTGACGGAACACGCAACACGTTCTCACGGCCTCGTCACATCCGCATTCACCAGCACCCGCGCACCATACCACGCCAGACCGAAGACCTCGCGCACTTCGCGGCCCAATCGTTCGATGGTATCCATCGGCCCGCCCGTGATCTGCGCGGGGCTGGGATAGATGATGATGCCCGCGCGCTGAAACATCCACGCGGCGCGGAACAGGTGAAAGCCATCGGTCGCCAAAACGGCCGATCGCCAGCCGTGAGCGCGCATGATTCTGGCTGAAAAAGCGGCGTTTTCCTCGGTGCTATGCGCGTCTTCTTCGTAAACGATCGCCTCGGGCGGCACACCCAACTCCATCACACGCCCGCACGCCGCTCGCGCTTCCGAAGGTGGATTGTCGCCAACGCCGCCGCTGCACAACACGTAATCCGCGTAGCCTTGCTGATACAAACTGGCGGCATGCGCCGCGCGCCGCGCCAGCGATGTACCCGGCTGGCCGTTGCCCGTTACCTGTGACCCCAACACCACAATGACATCGGCGGGCTGCGTTTGATCGACGTAACCGAATTGATCGATAATGACCAGCACGCTAATCAGGGCAATTCCAAGCGGCGGCAGTGTCAACAACATCAGTCGCCACAAACGTTTGCGTTTCATAGGGCCGCATGCTACCGTGTGCGGCGCGATCCGTCAACTCAAGGTGACCAACAAAAAATCGAGCGGGACAGGCTGCGCCTGCCCCGCTCGATTAGCGTTTTGGTCTTCAGTTACTTGATCGCGAAGGTCACCTGCACTGACATATTCACGTTCAATTCACCCGGCTGAATTGGCGCGCCGCCACCGCCCATCCCGGCGGCCATGCTGGCGTACACCGGCCCGTTGCCGCCGATAACTTCACTGATACTCACGACATCACCTAACTGCACCCCGGCTAATTGCGCCAGGCTGGCCGCGCGGGCCTTAGCATCGGCAATTGCCTTCGCGCGGGCATCGGCTTCCAATTTGCTGGTGTCGTCCACGCTGAAGTTCACACCGTAGATATTGTTCGCGCCCGAGGCAACCGCCTTGTCCAGAATGTCGCCCAGTTTGCTCACATCGCGCACGGTCACTTCCACCTGATTGTTGACGTGGTAGGTCAACGCGCCGCTGTCACTGGTGTTCGCACCCGGCGCGACGGGCGCTTGCTGCGTATACACGCTGTAGTTACTCGTTTGAATGTCCCGGTCGGCCACACCCAAACCCTTCAACGTGGCCAACAAAGCCGACATCTTGCCTTTATTGTCGTCAACCGCGTGCTGTACGGACGCGGCCGAAGTCTCGATGCCGACCGAGACATGCGCCACATCGGGCGTGCCAGCTGCTTTGCCTACACCGACGACGGTAATACCGCGAGCCACTGTGCCGCTATTTGCCTGTGGTACCACACCGATCGATTGGCTTCTGTTCGGTCCGCCCCCGGCCAGCGCGCTCGTAGGAACAAGCGTCAAAGCCGCCAGGGTGCCGGCTGCCGCAAATGCCAACGCAGCGATAACCACTAAACTGACGTAAAACAACTTTCGACTAAACATCTTAACCCTCCCGGTAGATTTAGGCCCGCAGGCCTGTCTGACTTCTATAAAGTAGACGCCCTTCGCGTCAGAAAGTTCCACGACTGCGCTATGGACGGGCCACGCCTCCGCACTCTCTCCGTATCC
>JAUQXD010001093.1 GCA_030834835.1 Thermoflexales bacterium
GGCCAACAGGCTGGCACTGTCGTCCACCGATAGAATTGCGTTGAGAGGTTGAGTCGCAGCGTACTCGACAATCGCCTGTACAGCGGCGTCGGCATCGCCAAAACGCACCGCGATGGCATCGCACCATTGGTCGGCCAGTTCGGGCGGCACATCGACGGCCTTCACGATCTCGACGCCGAGTTTGTGTGCCGCGCTTTCAAACGCTTGCGCGCGATAGGTTTGAGGCGTGACCAGCAAGAGCAATCGTTGAGTCATAATCTAAAGAGTGATCCACGAAGACCACGAAGGAACACTAAGAATTTCTTCGTGACACTTCGTGTCCTTCGTGGATCATATCTCTGGTTGTCTTAAATGAAATCTCGTCGCGTCTTGATATGCCTTTGCCACGGACAATGTCGCCGCTTCGCCATAGAGTCTGCCCGTAAACGTGAGGCTGCTCGATCCGCCTTTAGCATCGACGCCGTTAGGCACCACCACCGCCGGATGGCCGGTAAGGTTGGTCAACATTAAGTTGCTGTTATGGAAGGACGGCGCGACGTAGACATCGATCGCATCCATCAGGTCACGCATGGCCCGCATCGCCAGCGTGCGAATCCGATTGGCCTGCACATATTCCACGGCCGGAATCAGCTGTGAGGCGCGGAAGACATTCGGCCACGCATCGACCACCTGCCGCGCCAGCTGATCATCGACGTTGCTGCGCGTCAGATCATCAAACGCCGCCGCCGCTTCCGCCATCAGGATGTGCTCCAGCCTGTTCACCGGCAGGCCGGGCAGTTCGATCGGGATGAGATCAATGCCCAGCGAGCGCAGCACGGCCAGCGACGTTTCATCGTTCACTTGATTATCGCGCGGCACATCAAAGGCGCTCGCCACATAGCCCACCCGCAACCGCTTCACATCCGATGTTGCATCATAGTTGAAAGAGTAATCGGTGACGGTGAAGTCTTTGTCGTCCGGGCCATAGATCGCATCGAACACGATGGCGCAATCCTCCACCGAGCGGGCGATGGGGCCGATCTTGTCCATGGTCCAACTCAGCGCCATGGCGCCAAAGCGGCTGACACGCCCGAAGGTTGGCCGCAAGCCGGTGACGCGACAGCGTGTACACGGCGACACGATCGAGCCGTGCGTTTCTGTTCCGATGGCAAAACCCACCAGTCCGGCGGCCGCAGCCGAAGCCGACCCGGCCGATGAGCCGCTCGATCCTTCTTCAACATTCCACGGATTGCGCGTCATCACGCCGTCCAGACCCACATCGTCCCACGCCAGCGCGCCGACGGTGAGCTTGGCGATCAACACGGCTCCGGCTTCTGCCAACCGATCGATCACCGTGGCGTTGTAGTCAAAGACCTGATCGCGATATGGCTCCGCGCCCCAGGTGGTCCTGATGCCGCGCGTCGCCAGCAAGTCCTTTACGCCGTAGGGAATGCCATGCAACAGGCCGCGATAGTTGCCGGCGGCAATTTCGCGATCAGCCTTGCGCGCCTGCTTCAACGCGAGTTCCTCGGTGAGCGTGACGACGCAATGCAGCATCGGATCGTAGCGCTTGAGCCGATTCAAGTACATCCTGGTCAATTGCAGTGAAGTGACCCGGCGTGACTGGATCAACTTCGCCAATTGAGTGACTGGCAGAAATGCCAGTTCGTCCAGATTCAACGGCACTTTCGGCGTTGAAACGCGGCCAAATCTTGAGCGCCGCTTCTTCGTCTCGAACGTCATGCCCGACAAGCGCGGATCGAAGACGTACGCGGGAGGCACGGCATTTACGATCGGGATGGCGCGGGCCGCCGCATAATTGTTGCGCTGCTCACTTACCGCTGCCAGCATTAACTTGCGTTCACTCGGCGTGAACGTCAGCCCGATCAGCTTTTCAGCATGGTCCAGATCAGTTGGCGTAATCTTCGCTGCGTCAGTCATCATCGCTCCTATTGGCACTTCGTCAGTGGCGATTTCAGCGTCACATCGCGGCGCACGGCCTGCCCGCCCGAGGTGGCCCCCACCGTTACCGACACCGCACGGCAGGCCACCCCGTCGACAGTGTACTGATCGCCATCAAGTCGTTGACCGTTAACCCAGAACACATAGTGATTGTCGCCGCCCACCGCTGTCAACCGAATTTCAGTGACCCACGCTTCGGCGTTGAACGGTGATGGGCCATACGTGACCACTTGATAATTGACTTGCAACGGCAGCGCGTTAGGCGGCGGCACAGGCGTCACGGGCTTCTGGCCCGCGCGTGTGGGCGTAGGTTGCGGCACCCATGGGGTCGATGTGGGCGGCAGAGCGATCGCAGTCGCCACGTCGCCCGCGGATGCAACTGGCGTCGCCGAGGGGAAAGGTGTGGCTGTCGGTGTCGAGGTCGAGGCGATCACAACGGCCGCCGCAGGCAACTGCTTCAGCACCTCATCCTTCACACCCGAATCCGCCGCTTTGATCCAGCCGCTAATTTCATCCACCGTCGTGATCTTCAGCCATTGACCGTCAGCCGTGCGCGCGACGGCGTAGAACTCCGAACCGGCCTGCATGCGGCCCAACACTTGCGCAGTCATCTCGCTGCCGGGCTTGTCGTATAGATCGGTGGTGGCAGACAACGGCCATCGATCCGCGCCAGGAGCCGGCCGGGCAGTTGACGAGTTCGTCGGTCCAGGCGCGGGGCGCATCAACCCAAACTGCGACACGTAAACCACCAGCATTGCCAGGACAACGACGCCGAGGCCGATCACCCACGGCCAGATGCTGCGCGGCATCGGCGAGACTGCTTCACCGCCGGACTGTGGCGTGGCCGGCGACTCGATCGCTTTGGCGACAGCCGCTGGCAGCAGCGTCGTCGCAGGATACGTGCCGCTGCGATCGTACACGACCGAGGCCCAGTAACGCAGATTAGCGCGAAGTTGATCGCGTTCGCGCGGATCACCGATCCGGGCGGCCTGTGCCCGCGCCCGATCGATATACGCGGTCACGGCGGTCAATTCGGCCGCATTCGTCCCTTCCAGTAATCGCTCGTGTTCGCGCTGCAGTTCGTCAAATGGCGTCATCGCTCAGACTCCCCAACAGCAGATTAGACAGGTTGTATAACTCACCGGCTGTTTCACGCAGTCCTTTGTCCGCCAGATACATATTCTTCTCAGCGGCATCACTCAGCGCGCAGGTTGCGTCATACAGTCCCTCGAAGTTCATCTGCGGATCATCCAGCAGGTCGGCCAGACGATCAGCCGCCGCCAGAATCTCGATCGCCCACGCCGGCCCCTGCCGCCCCGCGGTCGATTCGATCAGTGGCGTGCCGATGTGCTGCAACGTCGCCGCGTAGCTGCGCATCAGATCGATCTTCTGCTTCACGGGTCGCCACGCCCGCGCCATCGAGCGCAGATCGCCAGGCTGGCCGCTGGCATCGCGTCGTTCCACCTCGCGCGAGAATTGATCGAACACAAAGATCACGTCGTTCAGGACGTTGTGCACTTCTTTCCATTCGAACAGGCGCACGTGAAAGCCGCGAAAACTGCGCAGCATCTCGGCCAGATTCGCGGGCAATGGATCGTCGTCGGGCAGCGCCTGCTTCAGCGTATCCATCAACTTCTGCACGTCCAGCTGCACATAGTTGATGATCTTGTCGCCCTGCACGGCATCACCCTGCACCGACGTGATCTTATCGCGGCCTGTGACATCGCCGCCCACCGACACCTGCTCGCCGGTCACGCCCACACCGCCGCTGACACTTGAGACTGAAGGATCACTCATGCCAACCTCTCATGATCACAGGCATCCTTCGACTACGCAGCGGAAAAAATTACTGCTTCGCTCAGGATGCGTTCGCGTGTTCAACGACAATACGCCAGCGCAGTCTGCGCGTAGATCAACGCCGCGTCTTCCACCGTCTGCAAGTCCACCCACTCTTCGGCGGCGTGCGCGCCCGCGCCGAGTGGCCCAAACACGATGGTATCCGTGCCCGCTGCCGCGTGGAGCGCCGCATCGGTCCAGAACGATACACCCGCGTGATCGGGCTGTTTTCTCAGGGTTTGCGCGTAAGCGCGATCGAGCGCGCGCACGATGGCGGCCTCTTCGTCAACTGAGAACGGATCGCGCAGCATGCCGCGGCTTAGCGTCGCGTGAAAATCCCGATCGGCCTCAGCCACCCGATCGATCAATGCCTGCAACTCGGCGGTAACTTGCGCCTCGGTCTCGCCGGGCAGCGTGCGCCGCTCGATGTTCAGCACGCAGCGATCGGCGATGACGCTCATCGATGTGCCGCCCTTGATCATGGATGCGTGCAGCGTGGGCGGGCCGATCAGCGGATGACCCAATCGGCCGCGCAATTCGCGTTCCAGTTTCTCCAGTTGATGCAAATACTTCCCCATCTTCATGTTGGCGTCGATGCCTAACTGCGGGCGGCTGCCGTGCGCGGCCTTGCCGATCACTCCCACGTCGTACCAGATGAAGCCCTTGTGCGCCAGCGCGATCTGCATCTCAGTCGGTTCAGTCACGATGGCGGCGGTGGGCTGATAGCGCTTCACAACTTCCATTGTGCCCAGGCTGGCATACTCTTCGTCGGCCACGCCGGCCAACAGCAAGTCGCCGTTCAGCGTCGCGCTGGAATCCACAATGGCTTTGGCGGAGGCCAACATCGCGGCGAGGCTACCCTTCATGTCATATGCGCCGCGCCCGTACAACTTGCCATCGACAATCTCTGCCGAAAATGGCTCAGGCATATTCTCGACGCCGACAGTGTCCATGTGCGCGTTCAGCATCAACGATTTGCCGCCGCCCTGCCCTCTCAATGTGCCGACGACATTAGGGCGATGCGGCGCGGCCTCGTGCACATCTACGGTGAGACCAAGTTGGCTCAGCGCGTTCGCCACATATGCCGCGATGCTCGCCTCGCCTGCGCCGCCCTCGACCAGCGACGGATTGATCGAGTTGATGCGCACGAGGTTGATCAGCGTTTGATACAGATAGTCACGATCGATCTGCAAGGCCGCCATCGTTTAGAAATCTCCTGTCAATTTGGCGAACGCGCGAATCGCGTCGATGTGTGCCTGTGCTGTTGCTAAGCCTGCGCCCATCGTGTTGAACGACACATGCGATGCGCCCGCATTGCGCCATGCCTCAAGCGACTTGCGCCATTCGTCAAGGTTGCCGCTGCCATAATTGAATCTGCCTTCGATGCCGAAGTCTGCTTGTGAACGCCCGTTATCTTTCAACGCCTGCTCGACGATACCAATTGCGCGCTGCGCATCGGCAAAGACGCGGAAGGTAGACAGCCAGCCATCGGCCACACGTGCGGCTCGCTTCAACGCCGCATCCACCGAGCCGCCGAACCAGATCGGGATGGGGCGCTGCACAGGCAGCGGATTCAATCCCGCGTCGGCGATGGTGTGATATTTGCCCGTGAAATTGACCAACGGCTTCGTCCACAGTTCGCGCAGCAGTGTGACCTGTTCGGTGATGCGCGAGCCACGGGTGTGGAAGTCTTCGTTCAACGCTGCGTATTCGACCGCATTCCAGCCCAGACCCACACCCAGTCGCAAGCGTCCACCGCTCAGCACGTCCAGCGTCGCGGCCTGCTTGGCCACCAGCGCCGTTTGTCGCTGTGGCAGGATGATCACGCCGGGCGCAAATTCGATGCGCGACGTGTGAGCGGCCATGTAGGCGAACAACACAAACGGCTCGTGAAACGGCGTCTGATACGTGTACGGCCCCGTCCAGCCGCCGGGTCGATCGGGGTTGGCGCCCAGCACGTGATCGTAGGCGACGATGTGCGTGAAGCCCAATACCTCGGCTGTCTGCGCGTAATCGCGAATCGCAATTGGATCGCTGCCAAATTCAGTTTGCGGAAAGACCACACCGATTTTCATGTGTCACCTCAGATCAGTGAACTCCAGCTGCGATGCAGAGCGGGCTCCCATGCCCGCAAACCGGCGGCGTGGGAGCCGCCTCTGCCTGTAATCCGAGCGTTATTCAGCCGAGCAATATTTCATTAAGCCAATCATTCAGCGGTTTGAGCGCCTTGAACACTTTGACCGAGTGCGTCACCAGATCGGGCGCAAGCATGGCTTTGTCCGGCAACGGCTTCATCACCGCCCACGCCTTGAATTGCAGCAGATCGATGTCGGGATGATCGCGGCTGTAGCCTTTGGGCGCGGTCTTCAGGCGGCCTTCCGTGTCGTCCGTCACGACGCCGAAATGTTCGACGAAGGCTTTACCGCGCAGAATCTTGCGCAGCGGCGCAGAGTCGGCGGCGATGGCGGCGCGCACCTTGCCGATCTGTTCGGGCGTGGGCATGTACAGGCCGCCCGCCAGCAGCGATTGATTGCCCGGTTGCATATGAATGTAGTAGGGCATGCGGCGCGAGTGCTTGCCACCCAGCGCCAGCGACGCGCCGAAGTTGATCTTGTAAGGCGCCTTGTCTTTGGAGAAGCGCACATCGCGATTGATGCGAAACAGGCAGTCTTTCGGCGACAGGTCCTCAAAGTCCTCGATCGGCCTGAATTCATCGATCACGGTTTCGACCAACACCTCGAAGGCTTGTTTCGCCGCATCATAGTCGGCGCGATGCGCGTCGAACCACGCTTTGGTGTTATGCGCTTGCAAGGCCGACAAAAACTCGAAGGCGGGCTGCAAGTGATTACGGGGCAACTGAGTCATGCGCCATGTCTCCTATGCTATACTCATTTTGAAGCACATACGGTTGATTGTATGACCGATTAACACTACGGTCAACCAACGAAAATCTTAGCCTGCGCTCCCACTGGATTGTCAAATCCAGTGGACAATGCGCTGGATTTGACAACACCGCACTGCGCCACCCCCTTGCGGGGTCAGTGGGTGCAAGTGTCCAGCGCGAGCCGAAAAAACCGAAACGAGGCCACCATGTCAAACGAAAACTTGCATCCCCATCCTACCCGCGTCGCCATCGTCGGCGCGGGGAACGTGGGCGCAACCTGCGCCTACGCGCTGTTGATGAGCGGCCGCGCCGCCGAGATCGTGTTGATCGATGCGAACAAGGCGCGCGCCGAAGGCGAAGCGATGGACTTGAATCATGCTGTGCCCTTCGGCGCGCCGTGCCGCGTCTGGGCCGGCGACTATGCCGATTGCGCGGGCGCGGCCGTCACGGTCATCACCGCCGGGGCCGCGCAGAAGCCCGGCGAAACGCGGCTCGATCTGGTGAAGAAGAACACGGCCATCTTCAAATCGATCGTGCCGCAGGTGGCGCAGCACAATCCCAACGGCATCATCCTCGTCGCCACCAACCCGGTCGATGTGCTGTCGTACGTCGCGTGGAAATTATCGGGCCTGCCTGCCGCGCGCGTGATCGGCTCCGGCACCATCCTCGATACCGCCCGCTTCCGCTATCTGCTCAGCCAGCACTTCGGCGTCGATCCGCGCAGCGTGCACGCCTTCATCATCGGCGAGCACGGCGACAGCGAAGTGCCCGTCTGGTCACTGGCCAACATCGCCGGCATGCGGCTGGCCGATTTCTGCTGCCTGCAAGACGCGCAGTACGATCAGGCCAAGATGGATCAGATTTTCGTGCAGACGCGCGATGCCGCTTACGAGATCATCCAGCGCAAGGGGGCTACGTTCTACGCGATCGGAGCCGGGTTGATGCGTATTGTGGAAGCGATTTTGCGCGATCAAAGCACGGTCCTCTCGGTCTCCTCGCTCATCGATCGGTATTACGGCATCGACGACGTGTACCTGAGTTTGCCCACCGTGATCGATCGAGGCGGCGTGGAAGGGCTGCTGCGCCTGCAACTGGAAGAGATGGAGATCGTCGGCCTGCGCCGCTCGGCGGACGTGCTCAAATCGACGATCGCGCAGCTGGAATTGTAACGCAACTGGCACGCAAGCCGGGTTGCCTTATATAGACAATTCACCCAAACAGGCGCACAATAATCGCAGCCGTACAATAAGGATTGCGCCATGGATGATCCTCGTAAGTCTCACGTCAATCTCGCCGCCGACTTAATCCAGGGTCACACTCCGCAGCGACGCAGGCGGGTTGTCTGGAGCGTGATCGTCATCGGCGTCCTGCTGTTGATGGCGAATCTGGGGGCAATTGTCGATACGGTTCTGCACCCTGACATCGACTACTTCGATACAGAACACCTGATTGTCGGCCTGGTATCGGCGCTCGTGGTTGGAACAATGATCGCCATCATCAGCGTGTATGTCCGGCGTATTGAAACAGCGCTCCAGTCCACCCGACAGGCGGAAGCAGCCCTGCAAACGAGCGAGGTTCGTTATCGCGCCATCTTTGAACAGGCGCCTGTGGGTTTCTTTCAGTCCACGCCGGCGGGCCGTTACCTCACCGTCAACCCGGCCATGGCGCGCATGTTTGGCTATGCTTCAGCTGATGAAATGTTGGACAGCATCACCGACATTGCCAGCCAGATTCACGTCGATCCGACCCGCCGCCAGGACTTTATGCGCCTCATGGCCGAGCGGGGCGAGGTCCTGGAATTCGTGAACCAGAACTACCGCAAAGACGGGAGCCGCATCTATACGTTGACCAATGCACGCGCCGTCAGGGATCAGGGCGGAGACATCCTGTATTACGAAGGCTTCATGACCGACATCACCGCGCGCCAGCGGGCCGAAGCGGCTCTGCGCGAGAGTGAGCAGCGACTTCATGAAATTGTCAATAACGCTCCGTTTGGCGCACATCTGTATGAATTGCGATCAGAGCAGCTGATGTTTGCCGGGTATAACCGCGCCGCGAATGTGATTCTTGGCGTGGATCACCAACAGTTCGTTGGCAAAACCATCGAAGAAGCGTTCCCGGCGCTCAGCCAGACCGACATCCCGGACGCCTATCGGCGAGCAGCGGCCACGGGCGAACGATACGATGCTGATCAGGTGGATTATGCGGAGGGAAGCATTCGCGGCGCGTTTGAGGTGCATGTCTTTCAGACCGGCCCCAACCGGATGGCAACCTTTTTCCGCGATGTGACCGAACGCAAGCGGGCGGAAGAGCAGCGCCAGCGCTATGAGTTCATCGTCAATACGGCCACCGAGTTCATGACGTTGGTTAACCGGCAGCACGTGCTGGAAGCCGTCAACGACGCCTACTGTCGCGCCCAGGGCCGGTCGCGCACAGAACTCGTCGGGCGGTCGCTGGCCGAAGTCTGGGGCGAGGCCCGCTATCGCGAGAAGATTCTGCCCCATCTGGAACAGTGCTTTGCCGGGCGCAGTGTGCATTATGAAGACACGTTCGCCTTTGACGACGACGAGCAGCGTTTCTACCAGATAGGCATGTATCCTTACACCCCCGCGCCCGGCGATCCGGTGGCCTACGCGGCGATCGTCACCGTCGATGTGACCGAGCGAGTTCGCGCGGAAGATGCGCTGCGCGACCTCAACGCGGCGCTCAGCCAGCGGCTGACCGAGCAGCTGGCGCTGCTCAAGGCCACGGCGGCCATCTCATCAAGCCTGAACATTGACACGATCTTGCACCAGGTGGCCGAGCATATGGGCGCGGCCCTGAACGTGACCAGCACTTACATCTGCGGCTGGGAACCGGCCACCGGCCGTTCGACTGTCCTGGCCGAATGGTTGGGAGCCGAGGCCGTGGCCGCCGAGCAGCAAGGGTCGGTCGGTGAATCCTACGACCTGATCGGCGATTTCGGCGACGATCTGGACCAATGGCTGTTGAGCGGCCAGCCCTTTATCTCGCAGATCGATGATCCACAGCTATACGAGCCGGCCCGTCAGCATATGCTGACGTGGGGCGGCCGATCAGCGCTGACCGTACCGCTGGTCATCAAAGGTCGCAGCATCGGCTACATCGATCTGTGGGAGAGCCGCTACAAACGCGAATTCAAATCGGACGATATTGTCCTGGCTCAGGCCATCGCGCAACAGGCGGCGGTCGCCATGGAAAATGCGCGGCTCTACGACCAGGTGAGCCGGCATGCCGAAGAACTGGAAGAGCGTGTCCGCCAGCGCACCCGCCAACTCTCCGAGGCGAATGCGCGGCTGTCCGAACTCGATCGGTTGAAGGACGACTTCATCTCGCGCATCAGCCATGAGCTGCGCACGCCGCTCACCAGCATCAAGATTTATCTGGAGTTGCTGGAGACCGGCAAGCCGGAGAAACACACCCGGTATATGCAGGTGCTTAACGAACAAACCAACCGGCTGCAACAACTCATCGAAAGCCTGTTGGAAGTGACGCAGAAAAGCGCCAACATCGCCGGGCTGCATATCACCCCCACCGACCTCAATCGACTGGCCGCGACACTGGTGTCCGACGCCGCGCCGCGCGCCCTGCA
>JAUQXD010001094.1 GCA_030834835.1 Thermoflexales bacterium
CGCGACGCATCAAGCTTTGGGAGACCTGTATCAACTGTTGGCGCGCTACCCGGAGGCGCTGACCCACTATGATGCGGCGCTGACCCAATATCGCACGCTGCGTGCGCCGCTGGCCGAGGCGGACGTTTTGAAGGCCCGGGGTGACGTGGAGTTGGCGCTGATATATTTGTCGGGCACACATGCGACGCGCGCGCTCGATCAGTATGATGAGGCCCGCACGATCTATCACGAACAGGGCGCGGAACTCAGCGAGGCGGCGGTGCTGGTGGCGATGGGCAATGCGTTGGCGGTGAGCGGTCGCGCGGCGACGGCGCAAGCCCGCTATGACGATGCGCGCGAGGTGTACGCCCGCTTGCACGATCGGCTGGGCGAAGCCAATGTGTGCCTGGCCAGCGGCGATCAACAGCGGTTGCAGGGGCACGTTGATGGGGCGCAGTCGGATTATCGCCGCGCGCTCCAGCTCTTCAGCCGCAGCCGCGATCGGGTGGGCGAAGCCAATGCGCTGCTGGCGCTGGGTCAGGTCGCCAGCGTGCAGGCGCGCGCGGATGAGGCGGTGCATTACTACACGGCAGCACTGGATGGCTATCGGGCTGTGAACGCAGATCTGGGCGAAGCGCATGCGCTGGCCGCGCTGGGTTATGAGTACCGGCGCACGAATCACCTCGACGCGGCCCAGGCGCAATTTGAGGCGGCCCGCCGGTTGTACACCAGCCTGAGCCAGTTGCGCGGCGAGGGCGATATGCATCTGGTGATCGGCCGGCTGGACGAACTGGCCGGTCGGCCCGACGAAGCCACGACGCAATTCGATCAGGCCCTGAGCTGCTACGAGCAGTTGAAATATTTGCCGGGTCAGGCGCGGGTGTGGCAGGCGCGCGGCGAACAGAGTCTGGCGGAGGGCTACGCGGCGATAGCCGAAGCACAGTTGACGACGGCCCTGAACCTGTACGAGCAGGTGTCCGATGCGGCCTCGCAAGCGGCGGTGCAGACGCTGCTGGCTGAAGTGCAAATTGCGCTCAAACAACGCGCAGCTGCCATCGCCGCATATCAGCAAGCGATAGACCTAGCCACGCGCCTGCTGCCGGCCGGGCGTGAGGCCGATGGCTTGCGCGGCTGGCTGGCGTTTGCCGACGACGACCTTCAACCGGCGCTGCCGCACTTTGAGGCGGCAGCGGGTCGTGAGGAGCAGGTGTTATGGCAGGTAGGCCTGGGGCTGGCTAAATTTGGCCTGGGTCAGACCGATGCGGCGCGGGCGATTCTCTCACCCGCGTGGCAGCGGGCCAATCCGCAGGAGCGGGCGGCTGCGCGCCGCTGGCTGGACTACGTGCGCTGGCTGCGGCCCAATCTGGTGGTGCCGCCCGATGAGTTGGGATTAAGGAGTTAGCCCAACACCTGCGGGAACCAGCTGGTCAAGACCAGCAGCATCGTCAGACCGATCAAGATCACGACGGTGACCCAGGCGATGACGTTGAACACCCGCCCGTTGACGTACTTGCCCATTTGCCGTTTGTCATTGATCAGGCGCAGCATCACGATCAAGATCACGGGCAGCAGCACGCCGTTCAAGGTCTGACTGGACAACATCGCGTCGATCAGCGACGGGATCGGCAGCAGGATGATGCCCGCGCCCAGTACGATCAACGCCGTGTAGATGCTGAAGAACACCTTCGCTTCTTTGAAACTCCGATTGACCCCCATCTCCCAACCGAACGCTTCGCACACTACGTAGGCCGTCGAGAGCGGCAGAATCGCCGCCGAAAACACCGAAGCATTCAACAACCCGATCGCAAAGAGGATCTCGGCGTACGGCCCGGCCAACGGCAGCAACGCCAACGCGGCGTCTTTGGCCGTGGTGACTTGCACGCCGTTGACGTTGAGGGTCGCTGCGCAGGCGATGGTGATGAAGGCGGCCACGACGACGGCGAACAGCGACCCGATGATCACGTCGATACGCTCGTAGGCAAACGCCGATATTTTCAGCCCTTTGTCCACAATCGACGCCTGTTGATAGAACTGCATCCACGGCGCAATGGTCGTGCCGATGATGGTTACGAAGATCGTCACGTAACCCACGTCCAGATGGAAGGACGGCGTAACGAAAGCGCGACTCACTTCCGGCCATGGTGGATTCGCCAGAATACCGGAGGCGATGTAGGTCAGATAGATCGCGCTGGCGACGAGGAAGATGCGCTCCACGCGCTGATAGTTGCCTTTGACGATGAGCAGCCATACACCCACCGCGGCAATTGGCACGGAGATGTATTTACTGACACCGAAGATCTCCAGGCTGGCGGCCACGCCCGCGAACTCGCTGACGGTGTTGGCGAGGTTGGCGATCAACATCAGGCCGATGATGACAGTGGTCCACTTCACGCCGAAGCGTTCGCGGATCAGATCGGCCAGCCCCTTGCCCGTCACCACGCCCAGCCGCGCGCTCATCTCCTGCACGATGATCAACGCCAGCGCCACCAGCGGCATCATCCACAACAGGCTGTAGCCGTACTTCGCGCCTGCCACTGAATACGTGGTGATGCCCCCCGCATCGTTATCGACGTTGGCGGTGATGATGCCGGGGCCGATCACGGCGAGCAAGAGGCTCAATCGGGCGAGGATGGGACGTAAGCGTCGTTTCATGATGATGGGTGATGAGTAATCGGTTGATCAGTAATTGGTAACTGGTGATTAGTAATCGGTAACTGGTTGACCAGTCAACCAATTACTGATTGACTGATTGACCGATTACCAATTGACTGATTACCGATACAGTCTTGGCAAGCGCTTCTTCCACGCTGTTGGAATAATCTTATCCAGCGCGTCGTCTGAGGTGACGATGCCGTGCAGGCGGTGTTGATCGTCGACGACGGGCACGGCCAGCAGGTTGTACTTGGACACGGCCTGCGCCACATCGTCCTGGCTGTCCGTCAGATTCACGCTCACCACGCGATGATGCATGAACTGCGCGATCGGAGTTTCGGGTTTGTTGATCACGAGTTCGCGCAAAGAGAACACGCCGATCAATTTGTCATCCAGATCGCGCACGTACACGTAGTAGATGGTTTCGGCTTCATCGGCGCGACGGCGCAGCTCCTCAATCGCCTGACCGGCAGTGAGATCAGGCCGTACCGATACGTACTCGGTGGTCATCAGGCCGCCCGCCGTGTCGAAGGGATACGCCAGCAGCTTGCGGACATCGGCGGCCTCGTCCTTCTCCATAAGGTTGAGGATGTCTTCGCTGCGCTCGTCGGAGAGTTCATGGAGCAAGTCGGCGGCTTCGTCGGGCGACATTTCTTCCAGCACGTCGGCCACGCGCTCGTCAGGCATGGTCTCGACCAGGCTGGCCTGAAACTCCGGCTCC
>JAUQXD010001095.1 GCA_030834835.1 Thermoflexales bacterium
GCGCGGCGCACCGCCGCTGCGCGTGATGCACCTGAGCGATCTGCACATCGAACGGCTGACGCGTCGCGAACGAAAAGTCCTCAAGTGGCTGGAAGAGCTGCGCCCCGATGTCATCGTCTACACCGGCGACCTGCTGAACTACTCCTACCTTGACGACGAACGCGCCCGCGCCGATTGCCGCGAGTTTTTGTCGCAACTGCATGCGCCGCTGGGCGTGTATGCCATCACCGGCACGCCGTTGATCGATACGCCGGACGTGGTGCGCGCGATTTATCCCGCCCTGCCCAACGTGCGCCTGTTGTGCAATGAAGCGATTGAAATCGAAGGCTATCCGCAGGTCCAGATCATGGGCCTGACATGCACGCACGATCCCACGCTGGATGCCCCTAAGCTGGCTCACGTCCGATCGACTGTGCCGCCCGACAAATTCACGTTGTTGTTGTATCACACCCCCGACCTGATGCCGGAAGCCGTTCAGGCCGGCGTCGATCTGTATCTATGTGGTCACACGCATGGCGGGCAAATCCGGCTGCCGTTTTACGGCGCGGTCGTCACCAGTTCACTGCACGGCAAGCGCTATGAGATGGGGCAATACACCGAGCAGGGAACCACGTTGTACGTCAGTCGCGGCCTGGGGATGGAGGGCAAAGGCGCGCCGCGCATGCGGTTCCTCTGCCCGCCGGAAGTGGAATTGATCGAACTGCGCGGGGACGATCAGTAACAATGATCAATGCGGATGGTGTTCATTGAACATTGATCATTTCTTTCTGCCCTGTTGAGCCATCATCGGGCCGGTGCCCGCCCCGTAAACATCGCCGCCCAATTTGAAGCCGGACTGTTCCAATCGTGGTGAGAAGCTGGGCCGCATGCCGGTGGCCTTCATGCTTCCCTCCACTCTGATGCTGTCACTCACCGCCACCGCCTGGAAGATAAAGATATCCTGCAAAATAATCGTGTCGCCTTCCATGCCCTGCACTTCGGTGACGCGCGTTACTTTGCGCGAGCCGTCACGCAGGCGCTCCTGCTGCACAATCAAATGCACCGCTGAGGCGATCTGCTGCCGGATCACACGCAGGGGCAAATCAAAACCCGCCATCAACACCAGTGTTTCCAGCCGCGCAATCGCATCGCGCGGGCTGTTGGCATGCACCGTGGTCAACGAGCCATCGTGACCGGTGTTCATCGCTTGCAGCATGTCCAGCGCCTCGCCGCCGCGCACCTCGCCCACCACGATCCGCTCAGGCCGCATACGCAGGGCGTTGCGCACCAGATCGCGAATGACCACCTGGCCGCTGCCGTCGGGCAGGGCGGGCGCGGTTTCCATCCGGACGACGTGCTTCTGATGCAGCTGCAATTCGGCGGCGTCTTCCACCGTGCAGATGCGCTCGTCCTCCGGAATGAATGATGAGATGACGTTGAGCAGCGTGGTCTTGCCGGAACCGGTGCCGCCCGACACGACGATGTTGAGCCGCGACACGACACAGGCGCGGATGAATTCGGCAATTTGCGGCGTGATGCTGTTGAAGCTGATCAGGTCCTCGATGGTGATGCGTTTGGACGGGAACTTGCGAATGGTAATCGTGGGGCCGTTGAGCGCGCACGGCGGGACGATGACGTTGACACGGCTGCCGTCGGGCAGGCGCGCGTCGACCAGCGGCTGGGTGCGATCGACTTTGCGGCCCAGCGGCAGGATGATGTTCTCGATCGCCCGCATGACGTGCGCGGTATCGCGATAACTCGCCTCGGCTTCAACCAGTTTGCCTTTGCGCTCGATGTAGATCAACTGCGGGCCGTTGACCATCACTTCGGTCATGGCCGGATCGCGCAGATACGGGCCGATCGGGCCGTAACCGATCACCTCGTCGGTGACCAGTTCCAGCAGACGAGTCCAGTCATCGTCCAGCAGCTGTGCGTTCAGCCCGGTCAGCAGACGCTTGAGCTGCGCGGCCAGCCAGGCTTCATTGGCAGGGTTCAGGCCGCGATGGGCTTCGTCCAATTGAGGCAGCAGTTGGGCGACGGCATACTCGTAGAGCTTCTCAAACCGATCGGAGGGTAGCGGTCCGGCGGGCATATCATACCTTCAACAACAAATCGTCCAGCATGGGGCTGGACGATTGGCGCGTGTGTGTCAAACGACGGGCAGCAGCGTGGCGGACAGGTCGGCCAGTTGCACGGCGACTGCGTCGGTCGGCCGCGCCAGCACCAGCGGCTGACCGGCTTCCATGGCGGCAAACATGGCTTCCGAGGCCGGGCCGATGGAGGCGGCGGGCGCGCGCCCCAGGCCGGCTTGCAGCGACGCGAGCGCCGTTTCGGCGGGTGTGCCGTTCCGGTTGATCCAGATCAACTGGATCGACTCGGCTGAGGCGCCGGCTTCGATCAGCATGTGCTGCAGCCGGCTGGCCTGTGTGACCGAGGCGCGATCGGCATCGGTGGCCAGCAGCAGGTGGTTGGCGCGCGGCGCGATGGCGCGCACCGTTTGCCCCATGCCCCAGCCCAGATCGATGACGCACACTTCATACATCGCCAGCAGATGATTCAAGATCGCCAGGGCGCGTGCCGGATCGATCGGGCTGTCGGCGGCCGCCAGCAGGTGCAGGCCGCTGGCGTGCGGTGTCACGGCGGCATCGACGTTGGCACGGTCGATCGGATCGATGTCGTAGCTCATCAAATCGGCCAGGCCGTGCGCGGGTGTCAGACCCAGCTGGATCGCCGCCGTGCCGCTGAGTTCCAGATCGACGAGGATGGTGCGATGCCCGGTGGCCAGGGCGGCGGCTAGGTTGACGGCCAGGGTGCTGGCGCCGACTCCGCCGCGCGCGCCCGACACGGCGATCACCTGCGCGCCACCGGTCTGCCGCCTCGATTGAGTGCGCTCGAGCACGGTTTGAATGCGCGCCACCAGATCCTGCGGATGAACGGGCTTGGTGATGTAGTCGATGGCCCCGACGCGAAAGCCTTCCAGCTGGCTTTGCGTCTGGGCTTTGGCGGTCAACATGATGACGGGCAGATCGGCCGTGCGCGGATCGGCTTTGATCTCACGGCACACTTCGTAGCCGTCCATCTGCGGCATCATCACGTCCAGGATGACCAGATCGGGCCGGTCGTGCGCGAGCAGGTTGATGGCCTGCTGGCCGCTTTGCGCCTTGATGACTTCAAAGCCGCGCCGCTGCAACGTCAGGCCGATCAACGTTAAGGTGTCAGAGTCATCGTCCACTACGAGGATGGTTTTGGCCATCACAGTCCTCCACGCACCTGGCCCGTGGCTTAATGCCCGGCCGAGTTGTCGTCAAATAGCGCCGCAAAGGGCGAATCGCCGTGACATTCGCCGCAGCCCACGTGCGGCTCGGACACGGCACGCTTTGTTTTTGTGCAGCTGGCCTCAACCACCAGTTTGCGGCCAAAGCCCAGGAAGCCTTTCACAACGCGTCCGGTCAGGGTGAGGTATTCGCAGGCATTGGCGCGCAGGATGGCCGGGACGGGGCAGCTGCGGCAGACATCGGGTTGCCAGTCGGCGCTGTCGGGATTGGCCTCGGCGAGGCGGCACACCTGCTCGTTGCGGCCGCGATGGAAATCGGCATAGTAGAATTTGCAGTCCTGCCCGTATGGCGTGCGCATGGGGCGATTATACTCTGTTTGAAATAGGGGAGCAATTGGCAATGAACAATGAACAATTTCAATGACCAGTGATCAATGACCAGTGTCCTGCGGATGATGACCGTTAAGCGGGCTGCACCAACCTTGCTGACCACATTGATCATTGCACATTGTTCATTGATCATTGTTAAGGTACAATTCCCGCCGGATCCAATCAAGGAGTGACTCATCTTGAAGCGATGGCAATTCTGGCTGGGCGTGGCGATCAGCGTGATCTTTGTGACGCTGGCGTTGCGCGGTTTGAAACTGGAAGAAGTCTGGGGCGGCCTGCGCTCGGCTAATTACCTCTGGTTGGCGCCGGGCGTGGCCGTGTATTTTATCGGCGTAGCGGTGCGGACATGGCGCTGGCACTATCTGCTTAAGCCATTGAAGGAAGTGTCGGTGCGCCGGTTGTTCCCGGTGGTCGTCATCGGCTACATGGGCAACAACGTCTATCCGGCGCGGGCGGGCGAGTTGCTGCGCGCCTATGTGCTGAAGCGCAACGAGGGTGTCAGCGTCAGCGCCTCGCTGGCGACCGTGATCGTGGAGCGCATCTTCGACGGCCTGGTGATGCTGCTGTTCGTGTTTGTGGCGCTGCCCACCGCGCCCTTTTTGCCGGACACGTTGCGCGCCACGGTGATCATCGGCAGTGCGGTTTTTCTCGGTGCGTTGATTGTGTTTCTGTTCCTCGCCGC
>JAUQXD010001096.1 GCA_030834835.1 Thermoflexales bacterium
GCCCGCGACCCCATCGACGCTGTTACGCATCAGGCTGTTCCCCGGCGCTCAGCAGGTCCGTAAGCAGCGCATCGACCTGATCGTCCGACAATTGATCGAGTTGCGCCAACAGCTGGTGTTCTTCAATCTTAACGGCCGACGTTGGTTTAGGAGCAGTCGCCGGCTCGAGCGTGGCCACCTGTGCCAACACGTGCGCGGCAAGTTGCGCGATGCTCGGCCCTTGCAGCAGCCTCACCATCGGCACGACTACGCCGAGATCGGTTTCGATGCGATTCTTCATCTCGACCGCCATCAACGAATCAAGACCGAGTTCGTTGAGCGGCTGGTGCGAATCGAGATTAGAGACACCCATGGTCTTCGCGGCCAGCGAATTGAGATACGATTGCAGCAGCGTGGGCTGCTCATCCGGCCCGGCCGCCAGCAACCGATCGCGCGTTAAGCCGGGCGGCCGCGGGGCGGCCGTCTGCTTCGGCCGTTGCACGACGTGAGTCAGGAAGGGCGCATCGACGAAAGCGGGATAGAGCTCTTGCCAGCGTCGCCAGTTGACGGGCAGCACGCCGACTTGCGTCGCGTGCTGAGCTGCGGCTTGTTGCATCAAGTTCTGCAACGCCTCCAGCCCCTGCCACGTGGATAGCGTGCCCATCCCGCGCAACGCCATCATCGCCACATCATCTCGATTGAACTGAGCGGCCATCCCTTCGTCCGCCCACACGCCCCAGTTCACACTCAAGGCCGGTTGGTTGTGGGCGTGCCGGTAATGCGCCAATCCATCGAGAAAGGCGTTCGCGGCGGCATAGCTGCCCAATCGCGGCGAGCTCAACAGCGCGGACGCCGACGAGAACATGACAAAGAAATCGAGTTGATCGCCCAGTAATTGCTGCAGGTGCCAGCCGCCCGCGACCTTTGCTCGCAGCACAGCCTGCAGCTCGACCGCAGCACAATCGATCAAGGAGTTGTGTCGCAAGATACCGGCAGCATGCACGACGCCGCGAATGGCCGGATGTCCTTCGGCCTGATAAGCAGCCACAAACGATCGCAGCTGCGCCTCATCAGCGACATCGACTGCGGCCAGATGCACGGTTGCGCCCGATGCTTCAATCGTTTGAATCGCCGCGATTTGTTGAGCAGTCTGGCTGCCCGCTGCCGCTTGATCCCATTCGGCGCGAGGCGGCAGTGGCGTGCGTCCCATCAAAATCACATGCCGCGTGCCCCGCTCGGACAGCCAGCGCCCGACCTGCAACCCAAGTCCGCCCAGGCCGCCGGTGATCAAATAACTGGCGTCAGCCCGCAACTGAAACGCCGGGGCATTAGTAGCCGATCGGGTGTGGTGAGCCAGGCGCGCCACATAGCGTTGACCGCCGCGAAAGGCGATCTGATCTTCGCGCGATCGATCGACGATCTCGCTTAATAGATCGTTAGCGACTTCACCCGGCGTGGCAGCGGCATCCAGATCGATCAGTCCGCCCCACAGTTCCGAATGTTCCAGCGCCAACGTGCGACCTAGGCCCCACACGGGCGTCTGAGCCAGAGCCACCGGCGACGCGCCGATACTTTGCGCACTGCGCGTGATCAACCAGATGCGAGGAAATTCCTGCCACTCGATGGGCGCCAGCGTTTGGATCAGGTGCAGCACGCTGACGGCGTTCAGCGTCAGCGCGCTATCCAGTGACTCGCGGCCAGTTAAAGTAGGCGCGTCGAGACTCCATAGATGCACCACGCCACGCCATGCCGCGCGATCCGCGCCCAATATGTTTTTCACCAGTCGATGTAGATCGTCAGCCTGATCCGGGCGAATGCAATACTGATCTTCACCCGTGCGCTCGTAAGTGTCGCTCGCCGTCACGCAGATCGCTCGATCGCCGCGCGCCCGAAGCGCCGTCACCAGCTGTTCACTCACGCCGCCACGATCACTTAAGATCAGCCAGGTGCCCGGTGCGTGTGCAATCGGTTGCGCGGTCGCGCGAGCCGCCGGCTCCCATTGAATATCATAGAACCAATCATCGATCGATTCAGATAACGCCCGTTGCGCGCTCTTGTCCAGATACCATAGGTGCGCGCCCAACGTCTCCGAGATGATGGTTCCGTTCTCGTCGATCACTTGAACGTCGCCGATGAGGATATTCGACTGCTGTTCGGTGTCGGGTCGCAAACGCGCATAAGCCCAGAACTGATGGCCGCGCGGCCGCGCATACACGCGCGTCTCGTCGACGCTGCCGCCGACAAATGCGCCACCCTTGTCGGCGGCCGACTTATCAAGCGAGATCGTCGCCGTTAGCACATGACCACATGCATCGGATATGGCCGGATGAAACACATAGCGCTCAAGGCCAGGCTGCAGCGCCGCCGGCACTTGCACCAGGCTCAACGCTTCCCGATCGCCGCGCCACACGCGCTGGACACCTTGAAAGGCCGCTCCCCATTGATTGCCTTTGGCGCTCGACAGGCGATAAAATTCTTCGCCGGATAATTCCTCATGGCAGCGAGCCTTGATGGCTTCAATCTCAGCTGATTCCCAATGTCGAACTTCAATGCCTGAATCATAATTTAGCTGGCCGGTTGCGTGCAGCGTCCAACTTGCGTCCGCACTCGACCGACTGAAGATCTGGGCTGAGACGGATTGCCCATCAGCCTGAGACAAGACCACTTGCACGGCGGGGCTGGCGCCTTCGGGCAATGTGATGGGTTTATGGAACTTCATATCCGTCAGCGCGAACGACTGCGCATCAAAAGCTTGCGCGGCGGCGGCCATCACCATTTCCATGTAAGCGGTAGCCGGCACGACCGGCACGTCTTGAACGCGATGGTCGTCGAGATACGGCAGCATCTGCGTGTTGATCTCACCTTCCCAAACATGCACATCCGCCGTGTGCGCCAGGCTGATGTGATCGCCCAGCAATGGATGCTGCCGCGCTGCACTGGGCCGAAGCCAGTCGGTCTGTTCCAGCCAGTAACGTTGACGCTCGAACGGATACGTCGGCAGCATCACGCGTCGCCGCAGCGGCGCATAATCACGATCGAACCCGGCCCAATCGACATCCGCGCCATTCACATACAACGTGCCCAAACTCTCCAGCACTTGCGCCCAATCTTCACGGCTCGATCGGAGTGACGGCAGCCGCAACGCCTCGCTCTCCGGCAAACAGCGGTGCGCCATGCCCAACAACGTGGGATTCGGACCAATCTCGACGAAAGCCGTATACCCTTGCTGCTGCAGCGTTTGCATCGACGCCGCAAATTGCACGGGCGCCAGGATGTGTTGACGCCAGTAAGCGGCAGACATGACTTCGCTTGTGGCGCGCCGGCCCGTCACGTTGGAGATCAGATCGATCTGCGGCGCAGCGAACTGAATCGTCGCGGCGGTCTGCGCGAACGGGTCGAGGATCTGCTGCATCAACGGCGAATGAAACGCGTGCGAGACCGTCAGACGCCGCGACTGAATGCCGCGCGCCGTCAGCTGGTCGATCACCGTCTGCACGTCCGTCCGCAAGCCGGACACCACCACGTTTTCCGGCCCGTTGATGGCGGCGATTGAGACGGTGGCCCTGAACGGTTCAATGGCCGCCGACACCGTCCCTTCGTCAGCAAACACAGCCACCATGTCGCCGTTTTGAGGCAGCGCTTGCATCAGGCGTCCGCGTTCGGCGATCAGCCGCAAGCCATCTTCCAGACTGAGCACGCCGGCCACACAGGCCGCCACATACTCGCCGACGCTGTGACCCATCACCGCAGTGGGTCTCACGCCCCAGGATTTCCACAGTTCCGCCAGGGCGTACTCAACGGCAAACAAAGCGGGTTGAGTCAAGGCTGTTTGATCTATTGCTGAGTGTTGATTGCTGACACTTGCACCGCGTTGCGCATGGTGCAGCGCAGGTGTTGCTGAATCAGGATAAAGTACCGACAACACAGACAGGCCCAGATACGGGCGCAAGATTTCGTCGCAGCGATCGAGTGCGGCGCGGAAGGTGGGCTGCGTGTCATACAGCTGCCGGCCCATGCCAGCGTATTGTGCGCCCTGCCCGGTGAACAAGAACGCGATCTTCGGGCGGCTGTTGACCTGTCCGGCGATAACGCTGGCTTCACTCTGGCCGCGTGCAAATGCCGTGAGTTTTTCGCGCGCTTCTTCACC
>JAUQXD010001097.1 GCA_030834835.1 Thermoflexales bacterium
GGCCTCTCAACACTTGAATGAATTTGTTGACGGCGTGTACTTTGTGCCGCTCGCGCCGCTGGCCGCCGCCCACCTGATCGCCCCGGCCATCGCCCAGGCGCTGAGCCTGCCCGTACCGTGGCAGGCCGATCCGCGCACGCAATTGCTCAGTTACCTGAGCGACAAACAGCTACTGCTCGTCGTCGACAACTTTGAGCATTTGCTCGACGGTGCCGATCTGATCGCCGACATCCTGATGGCCGCGCCCGATGTGAAGGTGTTGGCGACTTCGCGCGAACGGCTGCACTTGCAGTGGGAGTGGATCATCGAGATTCGCGGCCTGGACTATCCCGCCGACCCGGCTGATCCGCACGCGCTGGAGACGGCGGCCGTGCAGTTGTTCGCGCAGACCGCCCGCCGCATGGATGCCCGTTTCGCGCTGGAGGCCGATCGGGCGCACGTGATTGGCATTTGCCGGTTGATGGAAGGCACGCCGCTGGGCATCGAACTGGCCGCGGCCTGGGTGCGCGTGCTGACATGTCAGGAGATCGCGCAGCAGATTGAACGCAACCTGGATTTGCTGGCGACCACGGCCAACGATCGGCCGGAGCGGCATCGCAGTTTGCGCGCGGCCTTTGAGTATTCGTGGGACCTGCTGTCGCCCGATGAGCAAAAGGCGTTCAAGAAATTAGCGGTCTTTCAAGGCGGTTTCCGGCGTGAGGCCGCCGAGAAGGTGGCCGGTGCGCCGCTATCGCTGCTGTTTACGCTGGTCGATAAGTCGCTGCTGCGGCGCGGCCATGCGGGCCGCTTTGAGATGCACAGTTTGCTGCGGCAGTACATCACCGAGAAGTTGAACGCGGGCCAGATCGATGAGGCGCTGAACACCACGCCGATGGACCTGACGCGCATGCGCATGGCGCAATATTATCTGGTGTATGCGCGTCAACATCAGGCCGAGTTCGGCGTGCTGGACGAAGAGTGGATCAACCTGATGTCCGGCATGGAGGCGGCACACGGGCTGGAGATGTGGCGCGTGGTGCTGGATTACGCAGAGATGCTGCAGGGCGCGGGTTTTGCGCTGGGGTATTTTTCAGACTTGCGGCGTGCCGGCGTGTGGGCGATCGCCGCGGCTGAGGCGCAGGGTGATCTGCGGGCGCAGGCGGCCAACTGGCGCAGCCGGGGTCGGGCGTGCATCGAGCAGGCCGACTATGATGAAGCGCGCGAGCATCTCAGGCACAGCCTTGAAGTATATCGACAGTTGAGCGATCAGCCTGGCATCGCCAGCGTCCAGTCTGAACTGGCCCGCGTGGCCATCGAACAGGCCGATTATGCCGAGGCTAAGCGGTTGCTGGCGGCCAGCCAGGTCATGCTGGAGGCGTTACATGACGGGCACGACCTGGCCGAGGTTCACTACCGCCAGTCGGTCGTGGCGTTTTACGAACGCGACTTTGTGACCGCTAATCAACTGGCGCAGCAGGTATTCGAATCACAGCGTGCCGCTAACGATCGTGCCAACGGTATCTTAACGCTGCTCCTATTGGCCGACATTATGCTGCGCGGCTGGGACGATGCCGGGCGCGCCGAGCAATATTGTCAGCAAGCCCTGAGCTGGTGTGATGATTTGCGGAACGAAACTGATCGGGCCTCGGCGTTATACATTTTGGCCGAGGTACACCGTTTGCAGGGCAAACTCGATATCGCCTATGCCGAAGCGGCCAATAGCTTGCGGCTGTTCCGGCAGATGGGTGATCGCAAGTCGCAGGCCAAGGCGTTGTATCGCCTGAGCCAGCTGGATGCTGACCGCGGCGAATTGGACTCCGCCAGGAATAATGCCGCCCTGGGCCTTGCGTTGTGTCGTCAATTGCAGGACAGCTGGGGCGCGATTTACGTCGCCCACCACCTGGGCCAGGTTCACGATCGGCTTGGCCAGGCCAGTGAGGCCCAGACGCTGTGGACTGAAGCTTTGACTCTGGCCGAACCTCTGGCGCATCCACTATTGGAGACGTTGCGCGATTGTTTGAAAATGTAATCGGCAAAGACAAAGCCCCGCCGGTGCTACCGTGCGGGGCTTTTTTGATTGTTACGGCCAGCGGTTGTCTGGCCCCTCGGTCGTCCAACCGTCTGAGGCCAGATGCTTGCGCCACACATCGATTGTGACAAATTCCTGGCTGTTCAACTTGATCGCAGTTTGAGCGCGCTTTAACCACTGCGTGGCGATGGCCGGCACCGGATCGAGGTCGGCGGTGGCTGTTGTCAGCAGGGTGGGCAAATAGGCCCGTTGGAGATCAAACAACCGATCGAGCTGCACCGGACCGGTGAGGTCGCCGGACCAATCGGATTGGATGCCGGCCAGCTGCGTCATCACGATCTTGATCAGTCGATCGACCGGCTGCGACTGATCGCCATTGGGCGACAGGGCGTGCGCCAGCGGAATCGAGCGGCCGTTGACCGTGAAGGCGGACGAGCCGCCGCAACGCGCGCGGCGTCGCAGCCAGCGCTGGCGCAGCGCCGCGGCCCAGTCCTCCCAGCGATAGGTCTCATTCGCGGCCCGGGCCAACACCTTGTTGTAGATGTCGGGCCGCAAAATGGGCACCGGATGATCGTTGTCGCTGGTGGTAAATCCTTCGCACGAGTTGTGCAGCGCCAGGTCTTGAAAATCCAGCGCCATCACCGGCCCGGCGATCAACGCCCCGTAGACATCGGCAAACAACTCTTCCAGCCAGACCGCGCACCACGTTGGAAACTCCGGCGAGTCCAGCGTCACACACTGCTTCAGTTCCTCGAACGCCGCGCGCTGCAGAGCCTGCCGCAACGATTCGTCAGTGCCCGGCACACGCCCGTGCCAGAATACGTAATGGCCGATCTCGTGCGGCAGCGCCAGATGATCGCGCTCGACCGACATGCAGCTATAGGGCACGCCGATCAGCGAGACAGGCGCATAGGGAATGACCCGGCTGACGGGCGACTTCTGAAAGTAGGTCACGGCAGTGGTGTCGGCGGGCAGCAGGCCCGCGTCGATGGCAGGTTTCAGCGCCAGCCACGCCAGCCTATCCGTTGCCTTCAGCGTCTCCGTCATGGCCGCCGACCCCGAAGCGCGTTGCTGCACGGCGCGCTGCAACACTTCCAGATCGTAGCCGATTTGATTGAGCACGATGGAATAGACCGACTCCGGCGAATAGTCGTCGGACATTTCAAGGCGGCGCGTGCTGAAGCCGGCGTGGAAGTACGTC
>JAUQXD010001098.1 GCA_030834835.1 Thermoflexales bacterium
TGTGGCATATCGTCGGCGATGAGCACGCGGATCGGGTTCATGATCGGTTACGACACGAAATAGAGGTTAGCGTAGTCAAGATCGAGGACGTTGAAGTCGATCTCGAATTTGGAATTCAAATCCCCGGACATCTCGTCCGACAGGTCAACTTCGAATGGGTCGCTCAGGCGAATGAAAGCGGTGGGCTCCGGTAAACGATCGAATCTTGTGGCGATGGTTAGCGTCTGCATGGTTTTGCCTCTTGCTCAAGTGCGTCCTAACTATACGCCGCATCCACGCCGGGCACATCGCGCGGCAGGCGGATTGTGAACTTTGCCGCACACCGATCTTTTACTCGGTCTGTGGGACGGGCCGGAACGCGGGGCGTACAACCAGGGACGTAGGACTGGAGATGGAGAGGGGAAAAGCCGATCCACTAATCTACACGAATCAACACGATGGCGCGAGGCTGCGCAACCGCTGCCGCGGACGACAGCGGTTCGCCCGTTTATGCGCCGGAGACGGCGCGGTGAGCAGTTAGTTGAGTGGCGTTGAGATAGTCGTGATGATTCGCGTCGATTCGTGGATCACTCTACAGGGCGCAGCCGGGTGATCAACGAGCGCAGCTGGCCGAGGGCGCTGCCGCTCATGTCTTGCAGCCGATCGAGCTGCTCGGGCACACGCGCCGGGTCTTTATCGAGCAGCAGGCGCGCAGCCTCGGCGGTGAGGGTGAGGCTGAAGATGGTTTGATTGACCGAATCATGCAGGTCGCGCGCCAGCCGATTGCGCTCCTGCATCACGGAGAGTTCTTCCACCTGCGCGGCGTACGTTTGCAGCCGGGCGTGCGCAGTCTGCAAATCGCGCAGCAGCGCGTCGCTTTCCGCGCGCGCGATTTCGGCCTGCTGCGTCAGGCGAGTGAACCATACGATGAAGTAACTGAGGGCGATCAGATTGAGCAGCGTCGCCAGACCCACCGCGACCCCCATGGCCACTATCAAGAACCGGGCGGCGATGACGATCAACACGCCGATGGCGATCGACGCGCTGCGGCGCGAAAAGTTCAAAATCGCATAAATGCCCAGGCTGACGTAGAGGCTCCATAGAAAATCGAACTCCGGCGCGAAGCTGCCGACGGTCAGCACCAGCGCTGTCTGCAGGCCAAAATAAACTCCACGGTATGCGCTCCAGCGGCGCGCTATGTTTGGCTCAGACGCCAGCAGCAGCAGGAAAACTGCCAGCATTGCCAGCCCCGTTGTCGCCTCCGCATAACGGCCATATTGCAGCATGGCCCGCGCCAGGACGATGGCGCACAGCGTGTAGTTCGTCAAGGTGATGATGCGTTGGCTCTGCGTTTTGATTCGTGGCAGCATGTCAGCCATGTCCGTTCGTCGGCGCGACAATCCGCAAACGCGTGCCACGCCCCGGCTGCGAATCGATCGTCAGGTCCCAGCCGATCTCTTTCGCGCGCTCGGCCATGGTGGACAGCCCGAAGTGTCCCCGGCGCGGCGCATCCTCGCTCACCTCAAAACCGGCGCCCTCATCGGCCACTTCCACACAGGCGGGCGTCTCGGCCAGACTGAGCGTGATGGTCGCGGCACCCACGCCGGCGTGCTTCACCACATTGTTCAACGCTTCCTGCACGATGTGAAACACGCCCGTCGCCACCCGATCGGGCAGCGCGCCATCCCCGATCACGCGCAGCTGCACCTGCAAGCCGTCGCGTGTCTGGCGTTCGGCGATGTGCCGCTGCAATGCGGCGACCAGGCCATCGGCGGTGATCGAAGCGGGACGCAGCTGGCTGACCAGTGTCTGAATCTCGCGTGAAGCGCTCCGGGCCAGTTCCTGCACGCGATCGACCTGCGCGGCGACGCGCGTCGGTTCTTTGTCGAACAACAGGCGCGCCGCCTGCACGGCCAGCGTCATGCTGAAGACGGTCTGCGTTACCGAGTCGTGCAGTTCGCGCGCAAGGCGGTTGCGCTCGTACGTCACTGCCAGCTCTTCCGCCTGTGCGGCGTAATCTTGCAGCTGACGATGGGTCACTTGCAGATCGGCGAGCAGGCGCTGATTCGCCTGCCGGGCCGCTTCCGCCTGCTGCCGGACGTGTGCGATCTGACCGACAAAAAAACACAATGCGCCGTAGAGCATCGTCATCGCGACCCCGGTCGGCGGTTCGATGTCGAAGTACACCTGCCCCCAGAGGCGGGGGCCTAGCGTATACAGGACGAGCATCACCGATGGATACGCCGCAATCCACGCGAAGCCCACGCGCCGCCCAAACAGCTCGACGGCCTGAAGGCTAAGGGGAATGAACAAGAGCGTGAAAAAATCGTGGCGCAGGGGAATCAGCATCAACGCCAGCACGAAACTCGATTGCAGACCAAGATAGATCAGCGAGCGGGCGCGGACGGCGGCGAACCAGGCCGGGCGGCGCTGGCGACCGAGCAGCAGCAGGCCATACGCGGCGAGCAGGAGCATGACCCAGCCGCGCGGCCAGCGTCCGCTGAACGTCGCCCAGGCCCGAATGACCACTGACGCGAAAATAAGCAGCGTGCCCATCGGTTACGTTTTGTCGCCCAGCCCCCGCTTCAGCGCGTAGATGGCGGCCTGCGTGCGATCTTCAAGGTGCAGCTTGCCGAGGATGTTGCTGACGTGCGTCTTCACCGTCTTTTCACTGATGACCAACTGCTGCGCGATCTCGTGGTTGTTCAGCCCCTGCGCCAGCAGCCGCAGCACTTCCAGTTCGCGCTCGGTCAAATCCGGTTCGACCGCAGGTGGCGGCGACGTAGGCTCCTTCGCCGCAATGGCCGACATCAACTTTCGGGCGACATCCGGGTGAAGTTGGACCTTGCCCTGATAGGCCTCGCGCACGGCTTGCACCAGTTCGCCAGGTGGAATATCTTTGAGCAAATAACCCTGTGCGCCCGCCCGGAGTGCCGGCAACACCTGATCGTTCTCGCCAAAGCTGGTCAGAATGATGACGCGCGAGTCGGGGCTGACGGCGATGATTTGGGGCGTGGCCTCGACGCCGCCCAACTTCGGCATCACCAGATCGAGCAGCACGATGGCGGGTTGATGTCGCTTCGCCGCCTCGATCGCTTCCAGGCCGTTAGCCGCTTCGCCCACGATCACCATATCGTCCTGCAGCTCGAGGAACGTTCGCAGGCCCTGGCGTACGACGGCATGATCGTCGACGATCAAAACGGTAATCCGCTGTACCGGCGTGCGATCGATCTCTCCCATCTGTTGCGACGTAGTGCTCATGTCGCTCCTTTCGCGCTTGAGGCCGGAGTGTTATTTTAGGGGGGTGGTGGCGACAGGCCGCCCGAACAACCCTATCTATATTACCATGATCAGGCAAGCGATAAGCATTGAAGTTGTGTGCTGAATAATCGCTGGTGCGCTGCGGCCTTTGAGCGGATTCGACAGACCGTCAGCGACCGCGCACCAGATACACCACGCCGATGACCAGACCAATGATGACGACGATGCGGCGCAGCGCGGCCGGCTGGACTCGACCGGCCAATCGGCCGCCCAGCGAGCCGCCGATTACTGCGCCAACGGCCATCACAATCGCGGCCGGCCACACGACCTGACCGGAGAACAAGAAGAAGATCGCAGCGGTGATGTTTACGCTGAACGCAATCGCCTGCTTCAGGCCATTCAGCCTCGTCAACGAATCTTCCAGCACCAGGCCCAACACCGCCAGCACGATCACGCTCAGCCCCGCGCCGAAGTAGCCGCCGTAGATCGAGGCGGCAAAGACCGGCGGCACGGCCCAGACATTGTGCAGACTCGATTGGCCCGACTGCGCCACGCGGCGCAGCAACCACGCTCGCAGCCGATCTTGCAGTGCCAGCAAACCGGCCGCCAGCAAGATCAGAATCGGCACCAGTTCGCGGAAAACCCGATCGGTGGTGCTCAACAACAAGACCCCGCCAACGATGCCGCCCAGCGCCCCGGCCGGCAGGAGCAGCCGCAGGCGGGGTGCCTGTCCGCGCAGGTCTTTCGATTGTGCCAGGGTCGCGCCCAGATAGCCAGGGCTTAGCGCCACCGTATTGGTGATGCTGGCGGCGACCGGCGGAATGCCCACGGCGGTCAGCATAGGAAAGGTGATCAACGTGCCGCCGCCCGCCAGGGCATTCACGGCGCCGCCGGCGATGCCCGTGCCGGCGATGAGCAACAACTGAACGATGGTCAACGAGTCTGTCATGAGCGGGTAGATTCCTGGTTTATCTGGCGCGGCGCTGCAATGCGGTTGATTATACAACGAGGGTGAGAAGTGGCCCTTCACACTCGCGACGAATCGAGTAGAATGGACAGCAGGAGGACCTATGATCGATCCCACTCAACGCTTTTCCAGTCGTGTGACCAACTACGTGAAGTACCGGCCAGCTTATCCGGCGGCGATTATCGACTTGCTCAGGGCCGAATGCGGCCTGACACCAGACTCGATCGTCGCCGATGTCGGTTCAGGCACCGGCTTGCTGGCCGAGTTGTTCCTGAAGGCGGGCAATCGCGTTTTCGGCATCGAGCCGAACCGCGAGATGCGCGAAGCCGGTGAGCAACTGCTGCGCGGCTATGAGCGCTTTGTCAGCATCGACGCGATGGCGGAAGCGACTACGTTACCCGATCACAGCGTCGATTTCGTTACGGCCGGACAGGCATTTCACTGGTTCGATCGCGAACGTGTCAGCGCCGAATTTGCCCGCCTCCTCCGATCGCCGGGCTGGCTGGTACTGATCTGGAATGAACGCCGCATCGATTCCACGCCGTTTCTGCGGGCGTATGAGCAACTGCTGCACACTTACTCGACCGAGTACGCGCAGGTGGATCATCGGTTGATCGATCACGACGTGATCCGCGCTGCCTTCCCGACAGTGTCGTTCCAACTCCGCACCTTCGACAATCAACAGCGCTTTGACTTCGAAGGTGTGAAGGGGCGGTTGATGTCTTCGTCGTATGCGCCGGAAGCTAGCCATCCAAATCACGCCCCGATGATGGCAGAGCTGGCCGACATTTTTCAACGGTATCAGACGAACGGCGAGATCGTCTTCGAGTACGATACACGCGTCAATTTCGGGCGATTGAAGTAGCCGCTGCCAATGGTTCGCGGCGGTTGCTGCGCCTGATGAATCGAAGTAAGCGCTTCTGCCTGATCTTGTTCGACACTTACGCTTCCCGCGCCATCCACAGGAATGTCCCTTTCGCCCGATACTTTTTCGCCATTGACAGTGCGGCTGACATCCCGAACAATGAGGAGGTCTGCTTAACCGTATTCACGGGGCGACGGTCGCCTGAGTGGCAGATGGTCTAACCGTTTGTCAGGCAGTGAACCGGAGTAGCGCATGTCGCGTAACCGCACCATCTCAATAATCGCCTTGCTCATCTGGCTGGGAACGGCGGCGCGACCATTGTCAGCCGCGCCAACCGCCGTTACCTACTACGTGTCCAGTTCCACGGGCAGTGATAGCGACGATGGCCTGTCCGAAGTGAATGCGTTTGCGACTATCGCTAAAGTGAACGCGCTAAATTTGCAGCCGGGCGATCGAGTGCTGCTCAAGTGCGGCGATGTATGGCGTGCCGAACAATTGATCCTCAGCAAGTCCGGCACAGCGCTGGCCCCGATCGTTTTTAGTTCATACCCCGAGGGCTGCGCCAATAAACCGATCCTCTCCGGCTCGCGATCGATCGGCGGGTGGGCGCAGGATGCACCCAACGTCTATCGGGCCGATCTCTCGCCGACGGATTTTCCGCTGGGCATCAACCAGCTCTTTCACAACGGTCAGCGGTTGATGCTGGGCCGCTGGCCTAATCTGGATGCGCCGAATGCCGGTTACGCGTTTGTGGATGCGCACAGCGCAGGCGGCAATCGGATCACCGACAACGAACTGCCCGCGATCGATTGGACTGGCGCGATCGTGCACATCAAGAACATTCGGTGGTCGATGCTCGATCGGCAGGTGACTGGCGCCAGCGCTCACACCCTGACGCTCAATCAGGGTTTATCGTGTTTGATCTCCAGCTGGAGTAACTGCGTGGGCTGGGGCTACTTTGTCAACAACCATCGCGCCACGCTCGATCAAGACGGCGAGTGGTATTACGACGCAGCGACGCACCGCGTCTATCTGTACTCGACGAGTGGGCTGCCGGCCAACATCGAAGGTTCGGTCATTCAAGAAGAAGCGACCACCCTACGGCATGGCGGCCTGATGTTGAGCAACGGCGCGGCCACTGCTTACGTGATCGTCGACAACCTGGAGATCAAGAACTGGTTCAACCACGGTATTGGCACGCCCGGCGGCATGAACGGCGACATCTATCATCACTTGACCGTGCGCAACGTGACGATCAAGGATGTGGACAACGCCGGCGTGAACCTGAGCAGTTGGCTGGAACGACCGTCGAACGGCCGCAAGGGTCTGCGCGGCGGCGACCATCTGACGTTTACCGATAACGTCATCGACGGCGCGAATAGTTTCGGCGTCACCGGTTACTTTGCCGCCTCGACGTTTGAAGGCAACACGATCAAGCACATCGCGCTGATCGAGAACCTGGGCAAGTCCGGCATGAGCTGCGGCCTCACGTCGAGCGAGTGTACCGAAAACGGCGACGGCCTCCGCATCCGATTGTACGATGTGCGCGACTCCGGCTACGGCAATGTGCTGCGCTACAACCGCTTAGAACAGATCGGCTACAATGGCGTGGATGTGTTTGGCCCGGAGACCACCCTGGAGAAGAACTTCATTACCCTGGCCTGTTATTCCAAAGCCGATTGCGGCGGCGTGCGCACCTTTGGCAGCACCAGCCTCGCGGCGACCACCGTCTACAACGTGCACCTCATCGACAACGTCATCGTCGATATTCCCGGCAACGTCGAAGGATGTCATCCCTCGCGCGCGGCGTTCGGCATGGGGCTGTACATCGACCACTACTCGCGTGATGTCGAAACGCGCGGCAACACCGTCATCAGCACGACGATCACGGGGATTCTGTATCAACGCTCGACGGGACAAATCGTGGGCAACACCGTCTTCGACGCCTCGACCGGCACGGAATACAGTGCGCA
>JAUQXD010001099.1 GCA_030834835.1 Thermoflexales bacterium
GTGTTTGGCGGCGAGATTTCGCTGCTGGGTCAACGGGGCGCGATCAGCGAGGACGAGTTCTGGCAGGCCGTGGCGCGCGATCTGGATTGCGCGCGCATCGGGCTGACGCCGCAGGCGTTTCGCACCGAGTTCTTCGCGGACGATTTTCTGGACGAAGAACTGGTGGCGTTCATTCGCAGCGTGCGCCCGCAGTTGAAGACCGGCCTGATCAGCAACGCGTGGACCGGGCTGCGCGACATGCTGCACACCACCGTCCCCATCGCCGATGCGTCTGATGCGCTGGTGATTTCCGCCGAAGAGAAAATGATGAAGCCCGATCCGCGCATCTACCAGCTGGCGCTCGATCGCTTAGGCGTGCGCGCCGACGAGGCGATCTTTCTGGACGACTTCCAGGTCAACATCGACGCCTGCAATGCGCTGGGGCTGCATGGCGTTCACTTCAAGTCAACCGAGCAGGCGCAGCGCGACATCCGGGCGTTGTTGGCGCAGGCTGCCGCATGACCACGCTCGGCATCGTCGCCGATACGCACGTGCCGCAGCGTCTGGCGCAGCTGCCCGATCGGTTGGCCGACGCCCTGTGCGGCGTTGATCTCATTTTGCATGCGGGCGACATCACATCGCGCCAGGTGCTGATCGATCTGGAGAAGATCGCGCCGGTGCAGGCGGTGGCCGGCAACGCCGATCTGCTGGGGCACGGCCTGCCGCTGACGCGCGTGATTGAAATCGAGGGCCGCCGTATCGGGTTGGTGCACGGCCACGGCGGCTGGGCCAAATATCTGGCAGGCAAGATGCGCGATCGGCTGGGGTATCGCGAAGAGTATTACCTGAAGATTGTCGCGGCGTCGTTCGGGCGGGTAGATGCGGCGCGTATCGACGCGATCGTATTCGGGCACACGCACCGCGTTTTCATCGAAGTCCGATCGGGTGTGCTGCTGTTCAATCCCGGCCCGATCGCGCCCGATTACTACAATACGCCCGGTCCGCAAATCGGCCTGCTGCACGTAACACCGTCGGCTATCGAGCCGGCCATCGTCGCCCTGTAACGGTTCCGTAACCCGTTTGGCACGCAGCGTTGATTGGCGATTGCTTTGATTTGTTGTACAATGCCCGTGAGATTGGTGACCATCATGGATCGCACGCTCATTTCGGTAGAACATTACGGCGACCTGGCCGAACACCTGGCAGTGGCCCGGCAGTATGCCGTGGGGCTGGAATTGCAGGA
>JAUQXD010001100.1 GCA_030834835.1 Thermoflexales bacterium
CACGCCGACGATGTCGCCCAGATAGGTCAACACCGTGTCGGAATTCGTCTTCGGATCGGCGGCGCGTTCCCACGAATACACCACGTCTTGCGCCGTCACCGGCTTGCCGTTGTGGAAGCGTGCGTCCGATCGGATGTGGAAGGTAAACGTCGTGCCGTCGGTGACTTCCCACGAACTCGCCAGATCGGGAATCAACTTCAAATCGCGATCGAGCGCGACCAGTCCGCCAAAGACCAGCTTGTCGCCGCTGCCGTGCGTGGTGGCCGGATCATATTCGCGCGGATTGCGGCTCTCGCCGCCGGACAACACCAGCGCCTGATCGCGGCTGATGCCCGACAACTGCGGCTGCGCCAATTGCAGCGCGCCGATCAGTTGCTGCAAATCGTCGGCATTATCGTCGTAATCGGCGGGTTCGCCAAAGGCCACGACGATCACTGCCCGGCCATTGTAGGTCGTCACCGTGACGTTAATCTTAAGGGCTGCGCCGTCGTCGCGTTTGGCCGTCAACACGCTGCCATAGGCATCGCGCCCATCGGCCAATTGCAATGCGCCGTCGTCCAGCAACTTCACACTGCTCAGACCGTTGGTCAAACTATCGCGAATCTCCGCGGCTAAATCCTCCAGCGATTGATCGGGCGCTTGCGCGCCGGTCAGCAGCATGGCCTGCACACTGCCGTCGGAGTTGATAAACCACGTCAGTACATCGCTGCCCTGATCCGGCGGCACGGCCTGCCAGCCGCTCGGATATTTCAGTGTGATGCCGTAGTCGGGATTGACATACGTGCGCGCAGCGGCATTCTTCGCTTTGAACGCCGTGGCTGTCGGTCGCGGCGGATAGATTTTTTCGGGCGCGAGTGTAGCGCCGGCGATGGCCTGCGGCGTTGCTGCCGCGATTGACGGTGCGCTTGTCGGCGCGTTCGTTGGCTCAGGGGCAGTCGTGGGCGCGGGCGTCGGCGTACCCGATTGGCACGCGGCGACGATCAAGACTGTGAGTATGATTAAGACTGCGCGCTTCATCGGGACATCCCCTGTCGGCGGCGGCTGATGACGATCAGCGCTAAGCCGATGATCAAGACCAGGCCGATGGCAATGGCGATGATCACCATCACGAGTGTGTTATCTGTTGCCGGAACTTCAGCGGGTACGGTTGAAGTGGTTGAGTCGTTCGTCGTCGCCGCAACCGCGATCGGGGTGGGCGTGGGTCGATCGCGCGGGGGGGCGGCTGTTGGCCCCGCCTGCGCGATCGAGATCGGCGCAACCGTCGGCACCTGCGTTGGTTCGGGCGTCGGCGTCGGTGACTGAGCCGCATTCTGGCGCGCGGGTGCTTTGACAAACGCGCGCCACGCATCTTCAAAGCCATCGACGTCGAACCCGTAAACGGACTGCAACGCGTCATCGACCGTGTGGCCGTCGCGCAGCGCTTTCAAGAGCGCCGTCATTTTGTCCTGGTTGTATTTTTCGATCAGGAATTTCACCAGGCTATAGGACTGGCTGTACGATAGATCGGCTTT
>JAUQXD010001101.1 GCA_030834835.1 Thermoflexales bacterium
GGCAATTTGCGACGTGCTCGGATCGGTGGCGATGATCGATCGGAAGTGGCGCGTCAACCCGATTGCCGCCTGCCCGCTGCCCGTGCCGCAATCCCACACCCGATCGTACCCCGGCGCGATCGAGGCGATCCACTCATACAGCGCCGCCGGATACTGCGGGCGATGGCGTGCGTAAACGTCGGCCTGTTTGGAGAAATTGTCTTCAAACTTCGGCGATGGCATACAGGCGGTTATCCTCAACCCGATAGAGCAGCGGGGCGACCTGGACTTTGGGATAGCGCTGGCGCAGGCGCTTCGTTTCGCTCAGCACAAAATCGATCTCATTGCCGATCTCGAACATCGGCGCATAGTTATTGAAGTGCTCTTCGGCAAAGTCGCGTTCCCATCCGGCGTTAGTCACCAGTCCGTCAATGAAGGCCGCGCGGCGCGCCATCAAGATGACCATGCCGCAGTGCGTGTGGCCGATCAACGCAAGGTGCTGTACACCGCCGACGGCGATGGCGTAGGACACTTTGAATTCGCTGTAGCGCAGATTCGCGCCGCCCGCGCGGATGATGTAGGCGAAGTTGTCGGGGATGTTCAGGTGTTTGCGATGATCCATGCACATGCCGATGAGCAGCTGTGCGTTGGTGTACGTTTCATAATTGCGGATGAGATTGTGATACTGCAACAACCAGCCGATCGGTGTGCCTCGATATTCGTCGGCAATATCGTCAACGGTATTGATTGCCCGCAATCGATCCATTAAGCCCCCGCTTTGGATGTGTGTCACGCGACAGTCTAGAATTCCACCCAATTACCCGCGCCCGTGGCCTGCGCCTGTCGATACACGTATTCGGCGGCAGCCAGATCTTCGATCGCCAGCCCCAGCGATTTGAACAGCGTAATCTCGTCGGGATTGATACGGCCCGGCTTCGCGCCGATCAGCACTTCGCCGATCTCGGCCCGAATGTGATCGGCTGTGATCGCACCCTCGCGTAGCGCGAACAAATAATCGCCCGATTCGTTCAGCGTCGATTCACGCCGATCGACAAACAGGCTCGACGCGGCCATCGTCGCTGTATCGACTTCACGCGCAAACGATTGACTCGCGCCCACGACGTTGAGATGTGCGCCGTGCGAAATCCAATCGCGCTTCAGCACCGGTTCGCTTGAGGACGTGGCAGTCACGATCAAATCCGCATCGCGCACTGCAGCCTCGATCGTGTTCACGGCTTCAATCGGAAACGCGTAGGTCGTGCGTGCTTCGCTGACAAACTGCTGCGCGTGCACAGGATTGCGGCTGACCACGCGCACCCGTCGAATCGAGCGCACGCACGCCATCGCCGCCAAATGGGATCGCGCTTGCACGCCAGACCCGATGATGGCTAGGTCGCCAGACTCGGCTCGCGCCAAGACGCGTGTTGCCACGCCCGACACCGCCGCCGTGCGAATGGCCGTGATCGCGGAGGCGTTCATCAGCGCCAGTGGTTCGCCGGTCTCGCCGCTGAGCAGCAGCACCGCGCCCTGATGCGAGTCTTTTCCAATAGCAGGATTGCCGTTGAACACACCGATGATCTTGATGCCGAAAGCGGCGTTCTCTCCAGAGACATACGATGGCATCACAGCAAGCACGCCCGCTGCTTCGGGCGGTCGCACAACCATTCGCAGCGGCAGATGCACGTGGCCGTTGGCGAGTGCCATCAACGCGTCCGTCATCACCGTGATGCAGTCCGACATCGGCAGCAGGCGTTCAACTTCGGCTTGATTCACGATGAGCAATTTCACGGCTGCTCCAATCGTTTACGCCACGAACCGGTGACCCAGCCTTCCGCGCGGCGCTCTTCACGCCGTCGCTGCTGCTCGATGATCTCGTGCACATGGCCGACCTTCTCATCGATCGCGGCTTCAAGCCACAGACGGCCTTTTTCCGCAGTTGCCTGCGTGGCCGCGCCATACGCCCCGCTGATCGTGTCGTCCGTCCACGGCGGATTGGCGATCAGTGCGCCGCCTTCGAGCCAGTCCATATAGTAATTGGGCGTCGCGGTGAAATCCACTTCATCGACGGCGCGTGCCATATCCACAAGGTCGGGGCGCAGATGCAAAATGTAACTCGTCTCCAATTCGCAGGCGTGGCCCATGCCGCCGATCTGTGAGGTGCGAATTTGTGTCAGGGCATCATTCGTCGTGTGCAAGAACGAAGTCGCCACAAATATATCAGGCCAGCGATCGCCGCAGAACTTGGTGATATTCACGAGGAAACTGTGATTGCCGCCGTGCCCGTTGATGAGATAGGCCATGCGCAATCCGCGTTCGCGCAGTTGGCCGACGACGGCCACGAAGAAAT
>JAUQXD010001102.1 GCA_030834835.1 Thermoflexales bacterium
CTGGGCCTGGCCGAAAGCACGGTGTTGTTCTTTGCGGCGTCGATTCTGGGCGGGGCGATTACGGGCGTGATGGGCGGCGCGCAGGTCAATCGTTTGATGGAGCGCATCCCGCACGATGATCTGCCCGCACACATGGCGCTGAACAACATGGCGGGCAACATCGCACTGTTGGCCGGTTCGATGCTGGGGCCGCTGCTGGCCGATGCGCTGGGCCTGCGCGAAGCGATCTTGATCAGCGCCGCACTGCGCGTGCTGGCGGGCGTCGCCCTGGTACGCTGGGCGTGAGCGAATGAAATGTTACGACAATGGATCGGGATAGGCTATGTTCTTTGCGCACTGTTAGCAGCCTGTGTATCTGCGCCGTCCACCACTCCCGTGCCCACGCGCAGCCCACGCCCGATTGTGTCGCTCGTTCCGTCGCTTACGCCTGCACCGACCGCGACGCCGACGCTATTGCCCGCACCCGATCCGTTTTGCCAGGATGATTTTGTGGTAGCAGACGGGCAGGGCGGTTTGATGTGCCAGCGCACAGGCGTACCCTACAAATTCATCGGCGTCAACACGCGCGAACTGGCCTACCTGGCCGAACAAAACCCCAGATTGGATCGCGCCGAGGTCTATCGCGTCGATCTGACCGGCGTGAATCCTGGCATTTTGCAGACGCAACTGGAAACGGCTAGCCGCATGGGCGCGAAGGTCGTGCGGTTGTTTGCGCCGCGTTTCTATGACGCCAACTCGACCATTCACACGCTGGATGACATCCTCGCCGCCAATGACACAGTGCTCGCTATCGCCCGGCTGCTCGAAGCCCACCAGCGCATCGAGGCGCTCAAGTTCATCCTCGTCTTTACCGACTTCTATGCCGCACCGCCGAGTTTCAGCGTCTACAATCTGCACTGCCCCGGCTACTCGGCTAATGACTTCGGCGATCCGTTTTGCACGTTGATGCCGGGCGAGCCACCGCACTTGAAGCCGGATTGGTTCATCACCGGTTACGCTCAGCCGACATTTCAGGCAGGCTCGTATCGACAGTACGTCGAGACGCTGATCAGGCACTACAGCGCACCGATCAGTGTCACGCTCGCTACGACCTCGATTCAGATCGTGCCGCAACAAATCCTCGCCTGGGAATTGGGCAACGAACTCAAGGTCGATGATCCACAGCAAGCCGTGAGCATCATGCAGGGCTTCGTGCGCGATGTGGCCTGTTTTGTGCATCAGGTCGATCGGTACCCGCGATTGGTCGCGCCGGGATTTGCATCGACGTTTCATGCCACCAACGGTCAGGGTCACGACCCGGCGGCGCTGTACGATCTGCGCTGCGCGGACGGACGCGCGGTTTTTGATCTGGGCACCGTCCACGTGTACAACAATCAGTGGTGGCTGCCGCGCGAGGTGAGCGTGCCACACAACGAACGCAACTTCGGCGACCGGCTCGATCAGTATGTGGACTATCGCTGGTTTCAGGCGCACCAGCTGCCCTACATCGTCGAAGAGCTGGGCTTCACGGGCGGCAATCGCACTCAGACCGGCGACAGGTGCGTGGATAGTTCATATACCAACGGCGACACGATCTGGTCGGGTGACGTGGTGCGCGGCGATGGCAGCGGCGTGGACGTTGCTCTCCCGGCGACGGGTCACACGCGCGGACCCGCGGTTGCCGCCGTGCTCGATCGGTTTTTTGCCCTCAACGCGAGCGGCGTGCTGCCGTGGGCGTTTCAGGCCGGATCGATCGATCTGGGCGCGCACGATGCCTGTCGCGGTCTCGATCCGATTTACCACACGGACTGGGCCGATCTGTTCAAGGTCTATTGCGAGCGGGCCTGGAAGTTGGATGGGCGCGCGCTGGCGTGCGAACCTTGATGCGCAAGTTCTTTGACGAGCATCGCTCCCTCCATTACACTGAGGTAGCGGCCAGTGGCCGGCTCGTCAAGATTGCCTGGTCGATATTTACGGCCGCTCAACTCTCCGCCGCAATCGGCACAGGCTTAAAGCGGCTGTTATACACTGCGGCCGCCTTCTCCGTTTATCCGGCGATCGGTGACTTCTTCGCGTTGTTGTTTTACCCGCTGGTCGCCGCTGGCGCACTCTGGCTGTTGGTCGCCCGGTTTGCGCCGGACGAACGACCCAGGCTCGCGTCCAGCGATAGTCGGTGGAGCTGACGTTCCGTCGAGAGCGTCCATCATTCCGGAAACCGCTCCAGGAACCTGGAGATTGTTCTTCGCATCCTGGCGGCTCAGCGTGAAGATGACAGCGGCTCAACCAGATTTGATCCGGTCGAGCCGCTGTTGCTCATTTGGTGTATCACCCCGCACCTGCGGTGGGTGCAGGTGTCCCGAGGAGCGCTTTTCGCGACGAGGGATCTCTGTGCCGATCAGTCACGCTCCTGACGGCGCTTGAGATTCCTTGCTCCGCTCGGAATGACACGACGATCGGGAAACATCTGCCCTCACTCGTCACTCATCACTCGTTATTTCTCACTTCATCACAATCGGCAGGAATACATCCGATGCGATGCTGCCCGTCTCCTCTTCCGGCCCGACGATAACGGTCAGCGTCGTCGTCGTGACTGTGTTCTGATTGTCGCGCACACTCAACGTGATGGTGTGCGTGCCCACGCTCAGCGTATCGATCTGCAGCAGCGCCCCCGTGCCCAGCACGCCGTCCAGGTCCGACGTCCACGTGATGTGATCATCGGGCGGCACACCGTCTTCCACGTCGTACGCTTCTACTTCAAACGCGATCGTCTGGCTGAGTACGTAAGTGGTGCCGCTGACCGGCAGCACCGCGTTGATCTGCGGCGCTTTGTTCGCCACCACGAAGGTGCCGTTGGTCTCAGCGTAGGCGGTGTTGACGCCATCGCTGACCCACACGCGGAACTTACCGTTGGGGCTGCCCGGCAGTTGATTCAGGTTGATGCTCACCGTGGTGGACGGAACCTGTGCCGAGAGCGGATTCCACGTGGCGCCGCCGTCCGTGCTGTAGTCCAGCGAGAACGTCAGCGTGTCATTGTCCACATCGGTGGCGGCCCAGCTGACGATGACACTGCTGCCCGTCAGCGTGATACCGCCCGACGGGGCTTGCAGCGTCACGGTCGGGGTGTTGGAACTGACCGTGCGGGTGTAGATGTGCTGCCCGTTGGCGTTGGCAATCACGATCGACTGCGTGCCCGTCACCCACGGCACGAATTCCATGATCGCCTGCGTGGGTTCATCGGGCTCCACCGCGCCGCGCGGCGCGAAGTTGTAGTCGGCCAGCACGGTGTTGCCCGCATTCAACAGTTTGATGTGGTGACTGCCGTTGAGATCGCGCTCGAAGACATCGGAGCCGTCCGGCACCCGATAGAACGTGCTCAGCGTCACGGTGTTGGTGGCGGAGATGATGTTGCCGAAGACACCCAGATGCTCGCCCGTCAGCGTCGGCCGGTTGAGCAGCACCGGCTCCGTATTCATGCGATTGTAGATGGCTTCGTAGGTGTAGTCGCTGATCCACTGGCCGGGGCAGTAGGTCATCACGTCGTACCAGGTCGGTGGGATGATCGCCGGCGTTGTCAGACTCCAGTCGACGCCGTACAGCGTGCTGTTGGTCCACATGGTGGTCTGCGGACTCATGCGGCCCTGTGCATACGGATAGCTGCCGTCCGGCCCGGCTTCGTCGCCGCAGCCACCGCTGTCACTGGGATCGTTGGGTGCGCCCGCCACGTGTGCCCGGCCATACGAGTGGCCGTTTTCGTGGCCGCCATACCAGTCGCCGTAGTTGCCATCCAGATCCCAGCCGCTGGTATCGCCGGTGGGGCCGGAAGCGACGTTGCCGGGCGTGCCTACGGATTTGCCGCGCATGAAGCCGCCAATGTCGTAGGTCTGACCGTAGTAGCGCCAGCTGGACGTTTCACCTGAGCCAAAGACCTTCTTGGCCTTGTTCCAGGCCAGGTCGCCATTGACGGTGTCGGCGTTGGGCCGGCTGTCATACGGCGGATCGAAGTAACCGTAGTACACGTTGAGCTTGTGGATGGGATACGCGGCCCGCAGCCACGCGGCCAACCGGGTGCGGTCCACCGATCGGACATGCCGTTCGACCCCGCCCCAGAAGTAGTTGACGTCGATCATGGCGATGTTCATCTCACGCGAGTTGACAAAGGTGAGATTGCCCGTCGATCGGACGTTGTTGGTGTAGTCGTTCTCCGCGTACTTCTTGGGCAGGTTCACTTCGCATTCAAAACTGACGGTGCCGGCCGTCAGCCAGCCCGTTGGCACATCGAAGTAGTAGGCGTGATTGAGCTGTGCCCGATCCGGGCTGGTGCGGATGTTGATCTGCGCGCCGCTGTTGGCCGGCGACAGAATGCCCCAGTAGACGCCGCCACGATAGACGCGCAGCCGCGCGTTGACGTTGTTGATGGTGCCCGCGTCGCTCTGCACGTAGCAGCGCACAAAGGTGCGCTTGCGCGCGATGAGGGTGACGCTGTTATTCAGGTCTTGCACCGCCTGATTCACTTCCACGCCGGGATTGCGCACGAAGACATCGATGGTGCGCACTTCCGTAGTTAGGTCGGGTGTGCCGGGATACGCTTCCAGATTACCCACGTTGTCCCGCGCGCGCGAGCGGAATTCATAGATATTGCCGCCCGTGCCGTTAAACGTGCCAGACGTGGTAGACGTGGCACTTTTCCAGGTGGTCCATGCTCCGCCAGTAGTCTTGTTGCGATACTGCACGTCGTAACTGTCGATGCCGGAGTGCGCGTCGCTGCCCGACCAGAATACCGTGAACGAGGTGCTGTTGGACGAAGCAGGTGAATTCACCGACGACGATGGCGCGGTGACATCCACCCAGTACGCGCCGCGATT
>JAUQXD010001103.1 GCA_030834835.1 Thermoflexales bacterium
GCTTGTCAGCGCGTTGATTCTAACCCCGACCGTGTTAGCCGCCAAACCAGTCCCCGGCACAAGCACAGGCACGGGCAGGGTATTTTTCCCCAATCCGGTTGCTTCGCTTCAGGATCAATCGTTGACCGATCAAAAAGACGCCGATTACGCCGAGTTGCAGCCGGCCTATCAAATTGTGACCTTGACCAATCTCGACGGCAGCGGCTACCTGCGCGGCGATTGGGCCAACATCCTCGGCGAAACAGGCGATCCGGCCTACTCACCAGACAACACGTTCATCTACAACCGGCACGATGATCGCTTCGAACAGGTCATGGCCTACTATTGGGTCACTGAAGCGCAGAAGTACATTCAAAGCCTGGGCTTTGGCAGCACGCTCCGGCCCATCAACATGGAGTCGCAGGACATCCGCATCAACCAATATGGCGTTGACAATTCATTCTCGTGGGACAAGAAAGACCTGCTGCGCTTCGGCAAGGGCGGCGTCGACGATGCCGAAGACGCGGAGGTAATTCTGCACGAATACGGCCACGCGATGCTGGATTCGCAATCGACGCCCTTTGGCGCGTTTGGGGCTTCGCTAGAAGCAGGCGCCATCCACGAAGGGTTCGGCGATTACTGGTCGGCCACCGTGACCGACGTGATTGCGCCCACGCCCGATCCGGCTTGCATCGCCGACTGGGATGCCGTTTCGTATACCAGTAGCGTACCACATTGTCTGCGTCGCATCGATCTCGATCTGCACTATCCGGCCGACTTGAACGGCCGCGTGCATCACGACGGTCAAATCTGGTCGCGCGCCCTGTGGGACATTCGCGGCCAACTGGGTCACGTCACAGCCGACACGCTGATCCTTGAAGCGCACTTCAACTTTGCGCCGGACTCGACAATGCCAGCGGCCGCTACTGCGACGGTGGCTGCGGCTCAACAGCTGTACGGCAACGCCACCGCGAACACCGTCAGGAGCGTATTCCAGGCGCGGGGCATTCTGCCCTAGCCACACCTGACACTCGACAGCCCGCCCGGCTCATGCTGGCGCGGGCTGTTTTGCATTTCGGCCACTCGCGCGAGAAGGAATGATCGGTTACAATCTCGCTCCCTACTTTCCGTCGAGAGTTAACCATGCGCACCTATGCCGAGGCACTCGCCTATCTCAATCGATTCATCAGTTACGAACGACAGCAACCGGCGAAGTACTCGCCGGACACGCTCAACCTCGATCGAGTTCACGCCCTGCTCGATCGAGTGGGGCGACCCGATCGATCTTTCCGGGCTATTCATGTCGCGGGCACTAAAGGCAAAGGCTCCACCAGTGTGATGATAGCGTCTTGCCTACGCGCAGCCGGTTATCGCACCGGACTGTATACCTCGCCGCATCTGCACACCTTTCGAGAGCGCCTGCGCGTCAATGGCGAATTGATCTCGCGCGAAGACTTCGCGCGCCTCGTCGATGAGATCAAGCCGCACGTTGAAGCGGTCGCGGACATCACCTGGTTTGAGATCGTCACCGCGCTGGCCTTTCTACATTTCGCACAATCTAACATCGAGGTCGCCGTCGTCGAAGTGGGCCTGGGCGGACGCTTCGATGCGACCAATGTGCTGACACCGCTCGTGTCCGTGATCACACCGTTGAGCATGGACCACATGAACTTACTGGGCAACACGCTGGAGCAAATCGCCTTTGAAAAGGCCGGCGTCATCAAACAGCGCGTGCCCGTCGTCAGCGCGCC
>JAUQXD010001104.1 GCA_030834835.1 Thermoflexales bacterium
GTCGGCAGCCACGATGATTACGCTGGGCGCGGATGAGATCATGATGGGGCCGATGGCGTATCTGACGCCCGTTGATACGTCGTTGACGCACGACCTGTCGCCGCTCGATCGCGACAATGCGCGCGTCAGCGTCAGCCTCAATGAACTCACCCGCGTGATCGGGCTGTGGCGTGCGGAACAGGCTGAATCCAAAGAGAACCCGTACAAGGCGCTGTTCCAATACGTGCATCCGCTGGTCATCGGCGCGGTCGATCGGGCCGAGTCGCTGTCGATCATGCTGTGCAAGAGTCTGCTGGCCTATCACATTGACGACGAAACCAAAGCCGATCAAATCTCGCGGACGCTCAACAGCAAATATCCGTCGCACAGCTACCCCATCCTGTTTGAAGAGGCGCAATCGATCGGGCTGAAGGTGACGCACATGCCCGCCGAGATTAACACGCTGCTGCTGGAACTCAACGAACGCTACAGCGAAATGGGCCAGCGTTCCACCACCGACTTCGACGACACGCACGCGCACAGCAATGAGATCCTCAACATCTGGGAAGCGGCCAATCATCAGGTCTATTATCAGCAGGACAAAGACTGGTTCTATCGGGTGGAAGAGCGCCGCTGGATTACGCTGAACGACAACAGCAGCTGGCGGCACATGGAACACATCGACGGCGAGACGCACACCACGCTGCTGCACATTGCTTGATCGAGTTTAAGGAGAAATCATGACCGCTCACGATCGATTCTTTACGCAAGCCGTTCACGCGGGCGGCGATCAACCGGTGGCAGGTAGCCACCTGAAGGTGGACGGCCGCCCGATCGCGCCGTCGATCGATCCGGCGGTGACGTATACCTACGATGACATGGGCGATCTGTCGGGCGCGCTGCACGACGGCGTGGGCTATTCCTACATGCGCTATGGCAGCCCGACGGTATCAGCGTTGGAAAGCGCCGTGGCTGAACTCGAAGGCGCGGAAGAAGCAGTCGCTTACGCGACCGGCATGGCCGCATTGCACGCTGCGTTTGTGCAGGCGAATATCTCGGCGGAGCGGCCATTGCTCGCGGCGCAGAATATGTATGGCGCGACGTTCTCACTGTTGAGAAAAATGTTCGTGCCGGGCGAGTCGGTCCACTTTGTTGAGATCACCGATCGAGACGTGGTACAGGCCGCGATCGATCGTTTTCACCCGCGCGCGATCTTCGTCGAAACGATTTCGAATCCGCTGTTGAAGATTCCGCATCTACCGTCAATTGCGGCAGCGGCACACGCTGTCGGCGCGAGTATGATCGTCGATGCGACGTTTGCCACGCCGTATGTGATGCAGCCGATCAAGTCCGGCGCGGATGTGGTTGTGCATTCGGCGACGAAGTATCTGGGCGGCCACGGCGATGTGATGGGCGGCATCATCGCGACGAGCGCGGCGCGGGCGGCTGAGTTGCGCATGCAGCTGCGATTGTATGGCGGCAACCTCGGCCCGTTTGAGGCGTGGCTGGTGCTGCGCGGCGTGCGGACGCTGGCGCTGCGAATGCGCGAGCAATGTGCGAATGCACAACGTGTGGCCCGGTGGTTGAGCGAGCAACCGTCGATTGCGAAAGTGATCTATCCCGGCCTGCCCGATCATCCCGATCACGCGACGGCGCGTGAGTTGTTTCGTGAAGATTGCTTTGGCGGCATGGTGGCGTTTGAATTGCGTGAGGCTGATGAAGCGAAGGTCTTCCGCTTCATGGAATCGCTTAAACTGATCAAATGTGCGACCAGCTTAGGCGATGTGTACTCGCTGCTGCTGTATCCCGCGCAGTCCAGCCATCATGCGCTGGGCCGCGAAGAACGCTTGCGGCAAGGCATCGGCGATGGGCTGGTGCGGTTGTCGTGCGGCATCGAAAGTGCAGAGGATATTGTGGCGGATCTGGCGCAGGCGCTGAACGTGGTGCGTAGTGCGTAATGCGTGACAAACGCTCATGATGACATCGTCACGGACCACGCACCACGCACCACGCCTTTGGTGGGTGCTGATCCTCACGTTGTTAGTTGCCGCCTTTTTGCGCCTCTGGCAGATCGGTGCGCTGCCGCCCGGTCTGCACTATGACGAGGCCGCCGACACGATCATCGCAGAACAGATTGCGCGTGGCGAAAGCGCACCAATCTTTATCGAGGCGTACACCGGCAAAGAAGTGCTGTTCTTCTACTGGGCCGCCGCGTGGATGAAGTTGATCGGTCCGTCGGTATTTGCGATGCGATTAGCAGCGGCGCTGATGGGTGTGCTCACCGTCGCGGCGACGTACCGGGCAGTGCGAGAGATTCTTGTATCTCGCCCTCACCCCCGCGCAGAAGCGCGCGCCCTCTCCCAAACAGGGCGAGGGGGGCAGCATGTCGCACTTCTCGCCGCGATTTTCATTGCGACCTCGTTCTGGCACATCCTCATGAGCCGCCTCGGCTTTCGCTCGATCAGCGAACCGCTGCTTCAGGCGTTGGCGCTGGCGGCTTTGTTTCGCGGTTTACGGTTGAATCGCTATCGCTGGTTCGTCGTCGCGGGTGTGTTCGTTGGCCTGAACCTCTATACGTACCTCGCCGCCCGACTGTTCCCCATCGCTATTGCGCTGATCTTCTTGTACTTCATCCTCTTTGATCGCGGCCACCGGCTGGATCGACTAACGCAGTTTGTGTTGACCGTCGCCTCGGCGGTGATCGCGTTTCTGCCGTTGGGCGTGTACTTCGTGCAGCATCCCGAGGCTTTCCTGACGCGCATTCAACAGGTGGCACCACGGGCCGATCAAGCCGCCAGCCTGATCGAGAACATCGGCAAGGCACTGGAAATGTTCTTCATCCGCGGCGACCCCTATATTCGCTTCAATTTGCCATATCTGCCATTGTTTCCCATCATCTGGGGATGGATGTTCCTCGGTGGTGTGGTCGTGGCTGGCATCGGTGTGTTCCGGGGACAAACAGTGCAGCGACGCGCGGCTTACTACAGTTTGATCACACTGACGCTGATCATGCTGCTGCCGACGGCGTTAGCTGTCAATGAGATCACGCCGAGTAATTTGCGGGCAATTGGCATGATGCCGATTGTCTTTGTGTTTCCGGCTCTAGGTCTTTGGCAGTTGTTCAGAGAGCCTGCGTCGCCGCGCCCCCCATTTGTCCGCATTTTTCCTGAAAACAAGCGAGACCCAAACAGAATTATTGTGTCACTCACCATCGCCGCACTTATCTTGACCACGCTTACCGCAGGCGCG
>JAUQXD010001105.1 GCA_030834835.1 Thermoflexales bacterium
ACCGTTGCCCACGCCGGTGTCGCCCGACATCGGCCTGCCGCAAGGCACCGACGGTTATCCTTGGTGGAATGACACCGTCTTCTACGAAATCTTCGTACGCAGTTACGCCGATAGCAATGGCGACGGCATCGGCGACCTGCCGGGCCTGATCACCAAACTCGATTATCTGCGCGACCTCGGCGTAGACACGCTGTGGCTGCTGCCGATTGCGCCGTCGCCGCTGCGCGATCACGGCTACGACGTCAGCGACTACGTCAACATTCATCCCGATTACGGCACGCTCGACGATTTCCGCCGCCTCGTACGCGAGGCGCATGCACGTGATCTGCGCGTCATGGTGGAGTTGGTCCCCAACCACACCTCCGATCAGCATCCGTGGTTTCAGGCTTCGCGTGATCCGCAGCATCCCGAACACGCTACCTATCGTGATTGGTACGTGTGGAGCGACACCGATCAGAAGTATCAGGACACGCGTGTGATCTTTCTGGACACCGAACCGTCCAACTGGACGTTCGATTCCAAGCGCGGGCAATATTTCTGGCATCGCTTCTTTCAGCATCAACCTGATCTGAACTACGACAATCCTGAAGTGCAAAAGGCCATGCTGCGCGTGGTGCAGTTCTGGATCGATCAGGGCGCGGATGGCATTCGCGTGGATGCGCCGCCGTACCTGTTCGAGCGCGAAGGCACTACCTGCGAGAATCTGCCGGAAACTCACGCGTATTTGAAGCGGCTGCGCGCCTTTGTCGACGCGTACGCGCCCGGCACGATGCTGCTCTCCGAAGCCAATCAATGGCCGGAAGACGTGCGCGCTTACTTCGGTGACGGCGACGAAATGCACATGAATTTTCACTTCCCGCTGATGCCGCGCATATTCATGGCGCTGGCCAAAGCCGATCGGGCGTCCTTCGATGCAATCATGGCCCGCACGCCTGCGCTGCCTGCCAACTGCCAGTGGGGCACGTTTTTGCGCTGCCACGATGAACTCACACTGGAAATGGTCACGCCCGACGAGCGCGAATTCATGTGGAATTTCTATGCGCCCGAACCGCGCATGCGCTTGAACATGGGCATTCGCCGCCGCCTGGCTCCCCTGCTCGGCAACGATCTGCGTCGCATCAAAGTGGCGCATTCGATCCTGCTGACCTTCGTCGGTTCGCCGGTGCTGTACTACGGCGACGAGATCGGTATGGGTGACAATATCTGGCTGGACGATCGCAACGGCGTGCGCACGCCGATGCAATGGACGGCGGACACCAATGCGGGCTTTTCAGCCGCCCCGGCCGATCGCTTGTATGAGCCGCTCATCGACGATGGCATCTTTGGTTATCAACGCGTCAACGTGGCGGTGCAGCAGGCCGATTCGCAATCATTCTTCAACTGGCTCAAACACGCGCTGCGCATTCGCAAGCAACATCCAGCGTTTGGGCAAGGCAAGCTGCAATTGCTGCCGGCAGATAATCCAGCCCTACTGGCTTACTGGCGCATCCATCAAAGTGATCGCGTGTTAGTGATCAATAATCTATCAGGCCAGGATCAAACAATCGGCTTGGCCGACGACCGAACATATATTGATCTGCTCTCGGGTTCACTCGTCACTCGTCATCGCGAAGCATCCCAGTGGGACTCGCCACTTCAGCCTTATCAATGCCTGTGGCTGACTCCGGCCGCCGATTGACGCATCGACCGCAACCATGATCCATTTCAACCTCGACACGCGCACCTTCAACTTGATGCTTCGCACCAGTTACTACGCCTGTCAGGTCGATCAAGCCGGGCGAGTCATTCATCTTGGCTGGGGGCCGCGCCCCGATCGATCTTCACCCGCTGATCGAGTACGTGGCGAAACCGCCCCTAATGACGAAGCGCCGGGCAGTTTCATCACACAGTTCCGGCCCGACGAAGTGCTGACCTTTGGCGATGTCACCTCGTATCAGGTTACACTCAAGGCCAATTTCCCGTCGCTACCCGTGCCGCTGCAAGCAGGCGAGGCGCGCCACCTGCCCATTCGCGACCTGCGCCTGCGCTATGGCGATCACGCCATCGTGACCGACGCACAGCCTGGTTTAGCACCCACGCACGGTTTGCCCGTAAAAAACAGTGCCTTGCGCGAAACGCTGCGCATCCGATTGAAAGACCCCGTTCAACATTTCTTCGTCACCATGTGCTATCGCCTCACGCCCGAGCATGACATCATCGAACGCTGGCTGGAGTTGGAGAACGCAGGCCAAGACACGGTGTCATTTGAAGTCTGCAACTTCGCCTCGTTGCATCTGCCCAACGGCACGAGTGAATTGACGTATGTCACGGGCACGTGGGGGCGCGAGTTCACGCCACAACGGCAGCGTTTGTCACCGGGCACGCACGTCATCGAAAGCCGCAACCTGCAAACCAGCCACTACGCCAACCCGTTCTTCATGCTTAATCGGCCCGGTCAGG
>JAUQXD010001106.1 GCA_030834835.1 Thermoflexales bacterium
CCCGGTCCGATGTGCGCGCTGCACACGCCGCTCACCGCGACCACATCGCCCTGCGCGCTCACGACGCGCCGCACGAACTCGTCGAGCAGCGCCGTCTTGCCGCTGCCCGCTTCGCCCGCGACGAAAATGATCTGCCCGTGCCCGCGTCGGGCGTGTGCGAGGGCGTGATCGAGTCGGGCCAGTTCGCGTTCGCGTGCGACAAACGCTGACGCGGGCAACGCAGATTCGGGCAACTCGATGGGGAGGGTGGTTGCCCGTTGGCCTGCTCGCACCCGCTCGTACTCGGCGGCCAGTTCGGGCGAGGGCGCTGCATCCAACTCGTGCGCCAATCGGCGGCGATACGTCTCGTATTGCGTTAGCGCTTCGCTGCGCCGCCCATCCAACACGAGCAACTGCATGAGCAAACGCTGGGCGGCTTCGTGCCACGGCTCCAGTTCCAATAAGCGCTGCATGTGCGCCTGCGCTTGACGGTAGTCGCCGCACTCGGCACGCTGCACGCTCAGACGATAGAGTGTCTCAATGGCGAGCTGCGCGAAGCGCTGCTGCCGTACCAGCAGCCACTCTTCAAAGGCCGGGCTGCCCTCCAGTGAAAATCCAGCCAAAAACAGGCCGCGATAAAGAGCAACGGCCTCTTCCAGTTCGGTCAATGTGTTGGACTGAGCGACGCGCTGAAAAGCGGCCACATCGAGCGTAGTGGATCGATCGAGGTTGAATTGGATCGTACCGCGCGTGATGTGCAAGAAGGGCGTGGCGTCAGAATCGCCGATGGCTTTGCGCAGATCAGACAACGTGTGGCGCAGGTGATTGAGCGCCGTCGCATCGGGCACGTCCGGCCACAGCAGGCCGGCCAGCGTCTCGCGGCGGTGCGGCCGATCGGCTTCCACGGCCAGATAGGCCAGCAACGCGCGCGCGGCGTTCACGCGGAAGTGGCGAACGGGCTGGCCGTTCAGAGTCACGTGAAAGGTGCCCAGAAATGAGAGCGCGAGGCGCGGCATGCCATAAGCCTGATCGAGAGGTGAGGAGCATTATAAGGGAAAGTGGCGGGCAATCGCAAGGGAGAATTGGTACTGATCTCATAAAGTGAATCGATTCCGAATCAATTGGACGTTTTGCGGACGATCGTTTGCTACAGTCACTGAACTTATTGACCTGGAGGTTATCGATCATGCCTACTGCTTCACTGCCCCAGCTGGTCTACGTGGTGCGTTTGTGGCAATCCGATTCCACTGATCAACCAACCTGGCGTGTGTCGGTGCAGAATCCCGGCACCGAGGAGCGGCATATATTCGCCAATTTGGAAGAGTTCTTCACCTTTGTGGAAGAGCAGACCCGCACGACTGATCAGCGGCTAAGCGATCGGGCCTGACGCTCCGGCTAGAACTAAACCTCATCAATCAAACCATTCCCATCGTCTATGGAGGAAGAAACATGAATCCGTCGTCTGCTCAAACGCAATTGTTCTTCATGCTCCATCATCGTCAGCCGGCCATCACCAGCCTGCGCTGGTTGGTGGTACTGATGCTGATTGTCGGCGCGTTGGCGGGCGAGCCAGCCATGACAGTGGTAGCGGAGCCTGAAACGCCAGAGGCAACAATCCCCGTGACGACGTGTAATGCCAGCGACCTGATCGCGGCGATCAACACAGCCAACGGCGCCAGTGCGGCGGACACCATTACGTTGTTGGCTGGCTGTACGTATAGCTTCAGCGCGGCGAACAACTACTGGTATGGGCCAAACGCCCTGCCGCCCATCAGCAGCACAATCACGATCGAGGGCAACGGCGCAGTGTTGCAGAATACGAACACGACGCGCTTGCGTTTCTTCTATGTCGGGGCGGATGCGGCCAGCACGCGCACACCAGGCTATAACACGCCTGGAGCGGGCTGGCTGACACTGCGCAACTTGACGCTCCTCGGCGGCCTGGCAAAAGGCGGCGATGCGCCAGGTGGCGGTGGCGGGGCCGGGATGGGGGGCGCGATTTTCAATCAGGGCACACTGATGCTTGAAGAGGTGACGTTGCGTGGCAATACCGCCCGCGGCGGGAACGCCGGAACCCAGCAGCGTAGCAGCGGTGGCGGGATGGGGAGCAATGGGAATAGTTACTGGGGTGGTGGATTCGGCGGAGCGGTCACGCCGGCCGGGAGCGTTGGCGGCACCGGTAACGGAGGGGGCGGTGGCTTCAAACCTACCGATAACGGTGGCTCGCCTAACGGCGGGGGCACCCCGGATGGCCTGGGCGGGCGGGCCAATATCAACACAGGCTATTCTTCTCCCGGAAATGGCAGTGGCGGGGCTGGCGCCGGTAGCGGCATGACCTATAGCGGCGGTGGCTTCGGTGGCGGTGGTGCGGCTGACTATGATGGCGGCGGCGGTGGCGTAGGCGGTGGGGGCGGAGATGGTGGCGGCCTATATTGTAGTGGTGGCGGCGGCGGGTTCGGTGGCGGTGGCGGTGGGAGCGGCTACGGTGGCGCTGGTGGCTTCGGCGGCGGTGCCGGCCCAGGCCTTGGGAATGGCTCCGGCGACCCCGGGTTTGGCGGTGGTGCCGCCCGGAACCCAAATGCAGGCGGTTCTGGCGGTGGCGGCGCGGGAATGGGCGGGGCGATCTTCAACCACGGCGGCGTGTTGACGATCATCAATAGCACGCTCGCCGGCAACCTGGCTGCGGGCGGCGTCTCTGCGGCCGCCTATGGTGGCAGTGGTTTCGGTGGCGCGTTGTTCAACCTGAATGGTAACGTGACGATCGCCAACAGCACGCTGGCGAACAACACGGTCGGAGCCGGCTCGGGATACTCGGGGAACGGTAGTGCGAACGGCGGCGCACTCTATAACTTGCGCTACACGCTCAACAGCAGTATCCCCAATGCCGGGGTGACGATCAGCAACAGCATTCTGGCGAACACGAGCGGCGGAAACGATCTCATTAACAACCGACCGGCCAATCTCGTCCCGGCGTCAGGCGGTGGTGCGAACACTGGCGCGGCCCCGGTGAGTTTTAGTGCGCCTAACCTGATCGAGTTGCGCGCCGATCAGGGTGGGGCAACATCCAGCGGCACGACTCCGCTCACAAGTGAACCGGTTCTTGGTGCACTGCGCGACAATGGTGGTCCCGCCTGGACGATGGCACTCATGCCCGGCAGCCCGGCGATTGATGCGGGCAACGCCTGCCTCTCGGCCGACCAGCGCGGGGTGGCGCGCCCCCAGATTGCGGCGTGCGACATCGGCGCATTTGAGTCACGCGGCTTTAATTTGACCTACGGTGGCGGTAGCGGCCAGAGCACGCTTGTCCACTTAGCCTTTTCTGATCCGCTCAGCCTGATGGTCAGCAGTAGTTTTGGCGAACCGGTGGACGGCGGGCAGGTGGTTTTGACCGGGCCGGGCAGCGGGGCCGGGATCAATCCCACCATTTACACGGCCACGATCAGCAGCGGCGCGGTGACGCAGATCGTCCGGGCCAACAGCACGCCGGGCAGCTATACCGTCTCCGCCGATATGCCAGGTAATCTGGGTGATACCATCAGTTTTAGCCTGACCAACCTGGCTCTCAAAACAATCGTGCAGGGCAACGCTGTTGTGATTGCCGACGGCGATGCCACGCCCGCAACGATCGACGGCACCGACTTTGGCAATGTGATGTGTGGGTCGCCGGTCACCCACACCTTTGTCGTCTCCAACAGCAGCGCCGCCAGTTTGACCGTCAACAACCTCAGCCTGAGCGGGGCGGGCGCAGCGAAGTTTACGATCAATGGCTTGACGACGCCCATGACACTGTCCGCCCACACCACTGCCCCCTTCCAGGTGAGATTTGATCCGCTCTCTTTAGGGACACGGGTGGCGACGGTCACCCTTACCACCGATGAAGGCCTTGAGAATGCCTATGACTTTGCCATCCAGGCGGTGGGCGTGTGCGCCAATAAAACCGTCGTGCTGGGCAATGGCGGTGTCATTGCCGACGGGGATACCACTCCCTCGACAACCGATGGCACCGACTACGGCAATCTGACATGGGGTGTGCCGGTCACCCACACCTTTGTCATCTCCAACAGCAGCAGCACCGTCAGTTTGACCGTCAACAACCTCAACCTGAGCGGGGCAGGCGCAGCGGAGTTTACGCTCAGCGGCCGGACGACGCCTATGACACTGTCCGCCCACACCACTGCCACCTTCCAGGTGGGATTTGATCCGATCTCTCCAGGGACACGGGCGGCGACTATCACCCTTACCACCGATGACCTTACCAGCGATGGCGGCGACGAGAATGTCTACGATTTTGCCATCCAGGGTATGGCAGAGTGTAGCCATCATTTGAGCGTAACTAACAGCAACGATGCTGGCGCCGGTTCGCTGCGCCAGGCCATTGCCCTGGCCTGCGACGGCGGGCTGGTTGACTTTGCCGGCAACGATACCATCTACTTGAACAGCACACTGACGATCACCAGGCGCTTGACGATCGATAGTAGTGGCCACACCATCACGCTCAACGGCGACAGCGGCGGCGACGGCAGTCCCAACGTGCGGATCTTTTATATCGGCTCAAGCGGCATCGTCACCCTGACGTACCTCAATATTGTCAGTGGCACGATCGCTGACAATGGCGGCGGCATCTATAACCTCGGTACGCTGATTGTCCAAAGCAGCACCCTTTCCAGTAACTCAAGCGAGTGGGGCGGCGGCATCTACAATGGTGGGATGCTGACCGTGCAGGACAGCACTCTCTCCGGAAATTCTTCGGCCACCCATAACGGTGGCGGCATCTACAATAGTGGGACGCTGACCGTGCGAAACAGTACCTTCTCCGGCAATTCGACTGCCTATTACGGTGGCGGCCTCTTTAGCGCTGGCACGTTGACCGTGCAGAATAGCACCTTCTCGGGGAACTCGGCTGGCGTCTATGGCGGCGGCCTCGCCAACTATGGCACGTCGACGATACGAAACAGTACCCTGTCTGGCAACTTGGCTGGCGTTTATGGTGGCGGTATCTTCAATGTGAACTCGCTGCATCTGTACAATACCTTGATCGCCAATAGCCTTTCCGGCGGCGATTGTCGCAATGGCGGCGGCACGATCAACACCAACGACCACAACCTGATCGAGGACGATGTCGATGCTTGCGGTTTGACCAACGGCATGGGCGGCAGCCTGATCGGCGTGGATCCACAGCTGGCTCCGTTAGGCAATTACGGCGGCGCGACTCAGACTTTCGCTTTGTTACCCGATAGTCCTGCGATCGACGCCGGGAACGCGGCCAGTTGTTTAGCGAGCGATCAACGCGGCCAATCGCGCGATGATTTGCAGTGCGATATCGGCGCGTATGAGTTGAAATACCCCGATAGTCCCACCGTCATCCGATCGGTCAGCAGCACGATCACGACGACATTTGGTCCAACACTCGTAGGCCTTCAGCGCGATGCCGGTTTCATTGATCCGGGCATCATCACCGTCACCAAAGAAAGTTGGAATCGACAGGGGATCGAATCCATCGGCGCGCTGTGGAGCATCACGCCCACCGTCACCAGCGGCTTCAGCCTGACCCTGCAACTGTGCTACACCAACGCCGAACTCGGCTCGCTGACTGAATCGGCCTTGCGCTTCTATCGCGCAGAGGGCATCACGTATACCCAACAAATCACCGCGCCGGTGTTGTCCATTATCAAAGGCTATCACTGCGCCACACTGAGCGGCATCGACCAGTTGAGCCGTTGGACACTAGCCACTGATACACCCACGGCGATCACGCTCGACGAACTGTCCGCCCGTGCTTCGATCGATGCGGAGCGCCTGCTTGAATTCGTGCTGCTGTTATCGCTGGCGTTGATCATCGGCGGGGTGTGGTTCAAGCGGCAAACCCGTCAGCGCTGATTGGTTATGCACTCATAATCATCACTCATCCCATCTCACAGGAGAGAACATGTTCCCGAAATCATGGTTGAAACGGACTGCATTTTGTTGCTGGCCTTGGAGTATTCCAATGACAAAGCCTCGATCTTTCTACTCGATGTGGCTGCTGGCCGTTATCCTGGCGCTGACAGTCGTGTTCGTCCCGCCTCACGTCTGGGCGCAAGGCAGCGTAATTTACGTGGACAAAGATGCGCCCGGACCTGCACATAATGGCTCATCCTGGGACACAGCCTACCTCACTCTTCAGGACGCCTTGGCTGCCGCCACTACCGGCAACGAAATTTGGGTGGCTGAGGGCGTCTATTACCCCGACGAGGGCGGGGGCCAGACGGCCGGCAACCAGGCTGCCTCGTTTTTCCTTAAATCAGGCGTAGCCGTCTACGGCGGTTTTGCGGCCACCGAAACCCTGCGCACCCAGCGCAACTGGAACACGCAGATCACCGTGTTCAGCGGCGATCTGGCCGGCAATGACACTGCCGACGCTCACGGAGTGGTAGTGGACTGGGAAAATGTCGTAGGCACGGATAACACTTATCAAATCGTCACCGCCGGGTATTATGATTGGGGCAGCGGCATGGACGTTACCGTAGACGCCACTGCCGTGCTGGATGGCTTTACCATCACCGCCGGGCGAGACTTAAGAACTAGCGCTATTCTTCAGGGTATTGGAGCCGGGTTGTTGACCTATAAATCCAATCCCACCCTGCACCACCTGGTTTTCAGCGGCAACCAGGCCACGGTTGGCGGCGGCATTTATCTGTGGGAAGGGCCAGCCATAGCGATGACCGACCTCACCTTTGCCGGCAACGTGGCTACCCAGGGCGGCGGGTTGTACTGCCGGAGTATTCCGCTGGCGTTAGACCAGTTTCTTTTTCAAAATAACGACACCCGGAATCTCACCGCTGCCGCTCAATCGGGCGGCGGGATGGCCACTACCTGTAGCCTGACCTTGACCAATGGGCAATTTATCAGCAACACTTCCGGTAGCGCCGGTGGGTTGTCAACCAACGGCGGGCCGGTCAGCCTGAGCCATATTATCTTTGACAGTAACCGCGCCACCGAGGGCAATAGTGGTGCCGGCGGGATGGTCAGTGAAGCAGGCAACCCGGTACTGACCGATGTCACTTTTGTCAGAAACTCTTCCAACGGCTGGGGTGGCGGCTACTATCACCAGAACTCTGCCCTGTCGCTCAGCCGCGTCAGCTTCATTGACAATGTCAACAACTGGGGTCCCGGCGGCGGACTCGCGACCGTCGGAGCTTCTGTAATTATCACTGATGCCCTCTTTGCCGGCAACAGGGCCACGGATGGACCGGGGGGAGGGCTGATAATGCAGTCTAATAGCCTGACCATGACCAACGCCGTCTTTCAGGGTAACACAGGTGTCCCCGGCGGCGGGCTGGCTTTGGAAGGGGTTACGGCCGCCTTGCGGAATGTCACTGTTTCCGGCAACGAGGCTTATGAAGGTGGGGGCATCAATCTAAGGAGCGGTTCTAGCCTGCAGGTGAGCAACAGTATTATCTACGGCAATTACGGCGGGGCAATCCAACCAAACGGCAGCGTGGTTAACGCCGCTTACAGTATTATATCCGGCGGCTGCTCTGGCCTATCTACCTGCGACCAGGTGATTGATGCCGACCCGCTTTTTGTCCTGCCAGTGGTACAGAGCGCCGTGCCCACCTCCACCGGCGACCTGCGCCTGCGCGCCACCTCACCGGCCATAGATGCGGGCGACAACAGCGCCGTGCCCGCCGGCCTGACCACCGACCTGGACGGCAATCCCCGTTTGGTGGATACGTCCGCCGTGGCCGATACTGGCAGCGGCACGCCGCCGATTGTGGATAGGGGAGCTTACGAATACCAGGGCAAGCCCGATTTGGAAGTCAGCAAGACGAACAACGTCGGGGGCGTAGTCGCTGCCAACACGCCTTTCAGTTGGACGCTGACCATCAGTAATACCGGCGGCGATACGGCGACTTTTGCCGCCAATACGGTTATTTTGCAGGATGATTTACCCAGCGCGAACGTGTCGTATGGAGCCTCAGCCTCCATTCAAAACGCTATCGGCCTCAGCGGGCCGATAAACTGCACCGTTTCCGCCTACACCCTGATTTGTCGGGCCAACGGCGGCGCGGTCACCCTGGCCGCAGCGGGGCGGTTTACCGTAGCCATCCCCGTCAATACCAGCGGCATCCCCATCCTGGTTAACCCGCGTTCCGGCGGGGCATGCCGGGTAGACCCGAACAATGTTATCTCAGAACTGCTGGAGAATAATAACACCTGCAATTCTGACACCGTGGCGGTGGGCCAAACCACCCTCACCGTGGTCATGCACGACACTGGTCATACGCCCATTGTCCAGGCCCCTATTGGCGCGATGGTCCACGCCACCATAACTGTGACGGGCGTCGGCGCCACTCCTACCGGGGCGACTCATTTATACCGCTATAACAACTCGGCTTGTAGCGGCGTTCCCACAAATACCAGCAACCAACATCTGGTCAACGGCGCAGTCGAGTCGGCCGGCTTTGCGGCGACCAGTTTTTACTACCGCGTCCTGTACTCCGGAGACAGTACCCACGAATCGGTCTATAGTCCCTGCACTCAGTTCAGGGCCTACCAGACAGGCCCTGCCTTTACCGTGAACACCGCTGCCGATGACGACAATACGGTCGATGGCTTCCTGTGCAGTGATGTTCACTGCACCCTGCGGGAAGCGATTCTGGCGGCCAACGCCGCGGCCGGGGCCAACACCATCTTGTTTGCCATCGGCAGCGGGCAGACCATTACCCTTACCGCGGCCCCGCCCGCCATCAACGATACCGGCGGCGAATTGACCATCGACGGCCAGGCCTACGCCGTCACCGTCAGCGGTAATGACCAGTACCGGCTTTTTACCGTGAACAATAACACCCGTGCGACCCTAGCCAACCTGACCCTCGTCCACGGTCGTTATACCGGCGGCGATTGTGGTCTTCGCTCTTGCGGCGGCGGTCTTAAAGTTGAGGCCGGGGCAGCTGTGACGCTGACGCACAGCGCCATCTTGAGCAGTACGGCTATCGGCAGCGGCGGCGGCATTTACAACCTCGGTACGCTCATCATCCAGCAGAGCACCGTGGCCGGCAGCTCGGCCGACGAAGGCGGTGGCATCCTCCATAGCGGGGGTACGCTGCTGGTGCGGCAAAGCACCCTGGCCGGCAACACCGCTCTCTACGGCGGCGGCATCCTGGTGGTCGGCGGCACGGTGACCCTGGAAAACAGCACCCTCTCCGGTAATACCGCCACCGGCACCGCTTCCAGCGGGGGCGGCGGGGCGATTGACCTGTATAGTGGCACCGGCGTTATTACCAACAGCACGATTGTAAGCAACACGGCGGTTAGCCCTAACCAGGCCAAAAGCGGCCTTTGGCTGGAAAACGGCACGTTAAGCCTGCACAACAGCATTGTCGCCATCAATAACGGCGTTAACAACTTTTATCGAACGGGTGGTACATTTACCTCCCAGGGCTACAACCTGGCCAATGCTTGGAACGGCCTGACTACCCAATCATCCGACCTGACCGGCGACCCGAAACTCGGCCCGCTGGCCGATAACGGCGGAGAAACGCTGACCTATGCGCTCCTGCCCGACTCCCCGGCCGTCGATCGCGGCGGTGCCGCCTGCCCGGCCACCGATCAACGTGGTCAAACGCGCGATGATTTGCGCTGCGACATCGGCGCATATGAGTTGAAGTACACCGACAGTCCTACCGTTATCCGATCGACTACCAGCACGACCCTGACCACCTTTGGTCCGGCGCTCGTCGGCATTCAGCAGAATGGGGGCGCTGATCCCGGTGTGATCACTGTGACCAAGTCGCTGACGTGGAAGACCAAACCGGCCAACGCGATCGACGCCTACTGGCTCATCACGCCCACCATCACTTCCGGTTTCAATCTCACGCTGACGTTGTGTTACACACCTACGGAAAGCAACGGACTTGACCTCAATGCGCTGCGCTTCTGGCGTTACAGCGGCAATCACTGGCATGCGGTGATCGGCACGCCAGTGACCTCCACAGCAGGCGTCAATCAGTGCGCGGTGATCAGCGGCATTACGGAGTTGAGCGCGTGGACACTGGCAACCGATACACCCACAGCCGTCACACTCACTGATTTGTCCACGCGCGCTTCGGTTGAGGCCCTGTCATCACTCGAACTCGTGTTGCTATTGTCGCTGGTGCTAATCGTCGGCAGCGGGGCGTGGTTCAGGCGTCAGGTTCGCTAACGCTCACTGATTCATAAACATCACATCTCAATTCACAGGAGAAAATCGTGTTTTCGAAATCGTTCATGAAACGTGTTACCTGGTTGTTGCTGGCGCTTAGCTTGATCCTTGCGCTGACGCCTGCCCCAGCCGCGCAGGCGGCGGCTATTCACTATGCCCGCTCGAACGGCGTGACCACCGGCGACTGCTCGAGCTGGGCCACCGCCTGCACCTTGACCTATGCGCTGACTCAGGCCGTTGGCGGCGATCAAATCTGGGTCGCTCAGGGTATCTATCGGCCTGCGAACACCTTCAATATCAATCAAGTCATCACGTTGGTCGGCGGCTTTCCAGCGAGCGGCACGCCAACTTTGTCCGATCGCAATCTGACCTTGTATCCCACCGTCCTGAGCGGCGATCTGGCGGGCAATGATGTGACCAACGGTGCGGGCGTGGTCGTCGATTGGACGAACATCGTGGGTACCGACAATAGCGAAATGGTGGTCAACCTGTCGGCCTCAGCCACCCTTGATGGCTTTATCATCACCGGCGGACGCGGCGGCGGCAGCAGCGGTATAGGTGCCGGGTTATTCACAACCGCTGCAACTCCTGCGCTGCGCAATATGGTCTTCCAGGGTAATCGCAGCGATAGCGCCGGCGGCGCGATCTGTTTCTGGGAGAATTCCGGCCCGGTCACCGTGCAAGACACGCGTTTTATCGGCAACGCCGCTTTGCAAGGTGGCGCGGTGGCGATCCGAATGGCCCGCGTGAATTTTACGCGCGTTCTCTTTCAGGACAACGACGCCGTGCTCGGCAGTGGCGCGGCCCACATCGGCGGCGCGATCAATGGTCAGGGCGGATACTTTGAGGGCGACACCAGCCGCCCGCTCACATTGACGGATGTGCAGTTCATCGGCAATACGGCGCAGGGCGGTGCTGGTGCGGTGGATATGCTCTATGCCAATATGACGTTGAGCAACGTCATCTTCCAGAGTAATTCGCACGACCAAAACACCAATTACCCGGGTGGCCTCGAGTGCGCGCTTGGCACCCTCACAGTGACAAACGGCGTCTTTGCCGGTAACAAGGGCCTGGGAATATATAACAATGGCTGCACCATGACGCTGACGAACGTCACAGTCTCGGGCAACAGCGGCTCTGGTATTATGAACGCGGGTACATTGCAGATGCGCAACAGCATTGTCTACGACAACAGCCATGATTGGGGCACCAGCGCGGACAGCATCTATCCATGGGCTGGCACGATCAATCTCAGTTACAGTCTAGTGCAAGGCGGGTGTGTGGGTACTTGCACTCATGTGATCGGTGACGCTCCGGCCTTCGTCGCCCCGATAACAGCCCCGGCCCCCACCACGACCGGCGATCTGCACTTGCTGCCGTCTTCCCCTGCCATCGACGCAGGCGATAACACGGTTGCTTCGCCCTCGCTGCCGACCACCGATCTCGATGGCATCGCGCGTCGGCTGGACTTTGTCGATGTGCCCGATA
>JAUQXD010001107.1 GCA_030834835.1 Thermoflexales bacterium
CGGTGATAGGTGGAGTGGCCGGTCGCACCGTCGAGCACTTGCACAAAGCAATGCGAAGCGGAGACGTCCTTGCCCAGAAACACGCCGGGGATTATGGCGTGGACATGCTGTTCGGTCGCATCGACCAGCTTGTAATACCAGCCTTCAAAAAAGTTGCGCCGCTGGCCGTGGCCGTGATACATGGCCGGTCGCCAGACGGCGCGCAAATCTGCCAACATAGGTTCGCCCCCGCGAGGTAAGTGACCGGTCAATTGGTCAACTAGTAACTGATGATCGGGCAACCGATTGACCAGTTACCAGTTGACCGATCACCAGTTGACTGATTACCACTCACTCGTCACTCGTCATCCATCACTTCGCCACCGCCGCTGGCTTCACCGCTGCGCCCGACTTGGTCGGCGGCGCCATCTCCACCAGCACCGGCGGCGCGATCTGCCGCTGCCAGATCTCCTTCGCCATCGCGTCGATCGCCACCGCCGACGGCGACGCCGCGTCGAGTTGGAAGATCGACACACCTTTGATCAACGCCAGCCGCATTTTGGGATCATCGGGGATGGCGTAGGTGCGCGTCAGTTTCATCGCTTTCTCGATCTGCAGTGCCGGAATCGCCCCTGGCATTGTGGCACGATTGATCACCAGCGCAATCTGATCCGGCTTCAGGCCCACATCCGGGGCCAGTTCCAGGAACATCCTGGCGTTCTTCACTGACGACAGATCGGGCGTGATGACCAGCAGCACGTCGGTGGCCGCTTCGACCAGCGCCAGATTGTGATCGGTCAGATAACTGGCCGTGTCAACCACGACCGCGCGCGTTTGCCCTTTCAAAGCGCGCACCACTTGAATCATCATGTTGCCCGTGATCAATTCGCTGAGCTCGGGTTTCTGAGGCGCAAACAAAACGTTGATACCTGACGAGTGGGCTTGCAGAATCGACGGCAGCAGCGCCGGATCGGGCCGGCTGCTGGCGATCAACTCGGTCAGGGTGGCGGTCGGTCGGATGTTGAGATCGATCGGCAGGTCGCCCAGCTGCAAATCGGCGTCCAGCAGCGTCACGCTGTCCAGATCGCGCCGCAGGGCGGCCGCCAGGTTGATGGCCAGCGCGGTTTTGCCCGTACCGCCTTTGGGGCTGTAGACCATCAAGACCGGCGTCGTGGCGCCATTGATCGGGGCTGAATTGGACGCGACTACAGCCACCTCGGCGGGCTGCGCCGACCGTTCGGCCGCTTCGATCTTCTGGTAAATGGGCCGGCCAATGTCGTACACGCGCCGGATGCAGTTCACCAGTTCATCGGCGCTAAACGGCTTGGTCTGATAGTCGCGCGCCCCGGCCAGCATCGCCGCGCGCATATAATCGGTTTCAAACTGCACCGACATGATGATGACCTGGCTGTATGTCGCGTGTACCACCATCTCGCGCGTGGCCTGAATGCCGTCCATGTCCGGCATGTTGATGTCCATCAACACGATGTGCGGGCGCAGGTTGATGGCCTCATCAATCGCCTGCTTGCCGTTAAAGGCCTGCCCTACGACCTCCATGTCCGGCTCAAACGCAATCAGCCGTGACACATTGTCGCGCGTGTCCTTGTTGTCATCCACCACCAGAATGCGAATCTTGCCGTGTTCGGCCGAGGCGCGCGATCCGCTGCGCGGCGGCAGTGGCGCAACATTGATCGGCTTCAGCGGCGCTTCAACTTTCGCCACCGGGACCGCTGACACAGGTTGGGGGGCTGGCGCTTCGGCGGCGGCCGTCGAGGTCACACGTTTGGTGCCGCCCAGCGTCTCCAGCAGCTGCTCGTCCTCGGCCGACAACGGCGTCGCCGTCGGTTCGGCCTTGCCCTTGCGCCTGGCGCGGGGCGCAGTAGCCTTGCGCCGTCGCCGCCGCAAGATCGCGATCAAGGCGACCGCCAACACTACGAATACTACCGAAGCGATAATCAGAATGGGATCCATGCCAAACCTCGCCGCAGACGCACCGACTCTATCAGTGGGGCAATCGGTTAGCCCGCCAGACGTTAGCGTTCTGTCGAGGTGGATTTTATCACACTGGCGGCTTGAAGGGTAACGAGGGAGTCCTGCGCGATACGGGTCTGGGCGGATGTCAGCGGCTCGATCGAGTAACGCGCCCGTTCGTAAACGTCCGTGAGGGCGGCGAGGGACTCGCGCCGATCGGGTTGATCGTCACCCAGGACAGCGCTCAGCATGGCGGGGGTCTGGCGGGGGGCGCGCGCCCGATCGATCGAGCTGGCCCACCCGAGGAATTGTTGATAGACGCGGCGGATTTGGGAGCGCGCCTCGTCGTCGTTCAGCGGCAGATACGGCGGCAACGCGGCCCCACCTGCTTTGCAGCGCCAGCGATTGAGCCAGTCGCGCAGCTGCTTCATCAGGAGTTCGCGCGACGCGATGCTTTCGTGCGTCTCATCGGGATTGCGGCGCGTCAGCCAGCCCGATCGGCGCAGCGCCCACACGCCCAGCAGCGCCACGATGATCAACCCGATCGCGATAGCGGTGCCGCGGCTGATGGCGGCAAACGTCGGCGAGTTGAGAAAACTATCGATCTCTTCCTGGCGCAGTTCGTTGATCTGCACGCCCAGTTGATGAATGATGCTGAGTACGCCCATCAACCCGTTCAACAGCAGGCGAACCAGCCATTCCAGCAGCGGAAGCAGGGGTGACACCAGCCAGAAGAAAAAAGAAAACAGGCCGGCCAGGATCGAGAGCAGAAAACCACCCACAGCCTGTAACTGCGGCTGCAGCGCGCTCAGCACATCGCGCAGCGTCTCCGGCGAAGCCAGCCCGGTGATCATCAACGCGCCGCACAGCACGATGGCGACAACGGCCACGATCGTCACCAGCCACGGCCGATTGAGCTTGAGCCATGGGCCGGTGGCATCGGTCTGGCGCAGACGCGCATTTTCCAGGCTCACCAGTGTCAGGGCCGCCAGCGCCGTGGCGAAGAAGGTCAGCACCGAGGCCAGCATCGCGTCGGGGGAAACGTAGCGCGCGCAGTTATTGAGGAACAGCAGCACCGCCAGCGCGATGAGGCCGTTAAAAAAGGTGCGCTCCAGCCCTTCATCGCTGATGGCGCGCGCGCGGCCCAGCAGGATGCCGCGCCACCACAACAGCGCCGTCACCGCCAGCACGATCGCTTCCGGCGCGATGGAGTTGCGCCAGTCGAGCAGTGAGACGGCATACGCCACCGGGAAACGCGCGCCATAGGTGATCCATGCTACACCGATCAGCATGGCCGCGCCCGTCAGCAGAATCCAGCGCCGCGACCGCAGCACCTGCCGATCAAGCAGCGTGCGCGCCACAAAGCCGCTGATCAACATCACGCCCAGCAGCACCAGCGCCGGCGGTACCGGACTGCCCGGCTCGTGACCCGATGCGCGGATCACCCAGACGAGCCACGGCTCCAGCCAGGCCGCAATCAAAATCGCGACGGCGATGGGGAGGAAGATGAGGTCGAGCCAGCGGATGCGGGTCATTTGGAGAATGGAGGTTGGACGCTGCGCGTGGACGTTGGAGAATGTGCGCCCTCCAATGTCTAACTTCCAACCTCCAACTTCAATCCTTTCATTTCCGTCCAATTTTCAAGAATAACGAAGAGCGGCACGTCGATCGGGATGAGGGATCGATCGGGTTGGCGACCGATCGTGATCAACGCGACGGGATGTCCCTTCGCTCGATAATCCAGCAGCGTCGAAGTAATCGCCGCATTGACGATGGGCGTGATTGCGAAGACCGACGCGCCATAGGGCAGGCGCCGCGCTTCCAATCGCAGCAAGTTTTCAAACGGCACCAGCGGCGGATGCGTCAGCTGCGCCAACGCTTCCAAAATCTGCACAGCCTGCTGGGCGTGGCGCGAGGCGGGCAGCTGCACCGGCCGATCGGAACCGTGAACTGCGCTGTTGCTGGACAGACCCACCGATCGCCGCGACTCCAATCCGGCGTGCGCCAGCGAAGCCGCGACCACAATCGCCGTCTCCAGAAAATCGGGCACGCTGCCTTCGTACAGATGATCGAGCGTCTGCGTATTCAGGGCGATGATCCAGTGCGGGGCCGAACTGGGATCAAACACTTTGGTTTGCAGGCTGCCGCGATGCGCAGTGGCTTTCCAGTGAATGTAGCGCACGCTGTCACCGGCCTGATAGTCGCGCGCACCCGCCAGCCGCAACGGATCGTCGATGACGTGGCGCGTGCTGCCATAGTCGCCCAGCGGCCGCGCGGGTGGCAGGCCCAGCTGCGCCAGCGCCACGATTTTAGGATACACCAGCAGCGCCTGCGGCGCGTCGAGTTCGGTGCGGCGCGTGCGAAAGCCAAACAGATCACCCGACGATACCAGCACCGGCCCCAGATCAAACACGCCGCGTCGATCGCTTTTGACGCGATAGCGGCGGCGCACTTTTTCATACCAGCGCAGGCTGTACAAGTTCAACAGCGTACGATGCTGCGGCACGGGCGAGTAGCCCCAATCGGCGCGCTGCAACTTCAATTCCAGCGGCAGCGTGTCTTCGGTCTTCAACCACGTCAACGGCAGCGGCTTGGCATTGGTCACTTCGATCCACAAATCGGTCTCTTCATCGAAGAATAATCGATCAGCCGCAAAGCGCCGCGCATAACTGACGCCCGACAGGCAGTAGCGCCCCCATAGCCACGACGTGCCCACGATGATCAACACGATCACGTCGAACAGGAAGAGCATGGGGTTGCGCACCACCACGCTGATCACGAGGATGAGCAGGAGCAGGAGGCGGGTGAATTTGCCTGTCATGTGGATAGTGTTGCGTGGTGCGTAGTGCGTGTCGATGGCTGTTCACGCAACACGCATCACGAACCACGCATTACGCTTTCGGTTCCGACCAACTTTCTTCCACCGGCACCGGCACCTGCTCGATGACGGCGTTCAGCACATCGGCGACGGCTTTGCCGTGCAAGCGCGAGTGGCTGGACAGGATCAGGCGATGCGCCAGCGCGGGCACGACCAGCGGTTGAATATCGTCGGGCGTCACAAACGATCGGCCACGGATGGCGGCCAAGGCCTGCGCCGTGCGGCACAACGCCAGCGATCCGCGCGGGCTGGCGCCCAGCGACAACGCCGCGTTATCCCGTGTGGCGCGCACCAACCCCAGCACATACGTCTCGATGGCGGGGCTGACATACACGCTGCGACAGGCCGCGCTCAACGCCACGATGTCCTCGCCCGACACGACGGGCTTCGTTTCATCCAACGGATCGACTTCGCGGAAGCGGCGCAGCACCTCGCGCTCCTCATCGGCCGCCGGATAACCGATCGAGAGGCGCAGCAAGAACCGATCGAGCTGCGCTTCGGGCAGCGGATACGTCCCTTCCAACTCGATCGGGTTTTGCGTGGCGATCACGAGGAACGGGCGCGGACTCGATCGGGTGACGCCATCGACCGTGACCTGACGCTCTTCCATCGCTTCCAGCAGCGCCGATTGGGTGCGCGGCCCCGCCCGATTGATCTCGTCGGCCAGCACGATCGAGGACATGATCGGCCCGGCGCGAAATTCAAATTCGCCGGTCTTCTGGTTGAAGACGTTGACACCGGTGATGTCGCTGGGCAGCAGATCGGGCGTGAACTGCACGCGCTGAAACGAGCAGCCCAGCGATTTAGCCAGCGCCTTGGCCAGCAGCGTCTTGCCCAGGCCGGGCACGTCTTCGATAAGCACGTGACCTGGCGACAGCAGCGCCACGATCAGCAACTCCACGACGGGCGACTTGCCGACGATGACTTTTTCGATGTTGGCCTGAATGGCGCGGGCGGCGGTTTGGATGTTGGTCATATTGGACGCTTTGCGGGAGGTTGGAGGTTGGACATTGGAAATTGGACGATTGAACAAGATTACGCGGAGAGGGGGCGATTGGTTCAAAGCCCGCATCAGTTTATGTCCGCCTGGAGAGTTCGCTGAGAGGTGGACAGCGTGTCACCTCGCGTCGAATCTAAGCGTAAGTGTAGCGGGATTGAACGTGGGAGTCAAACAAAACGTAATTTGCAGGGGCGGGTGAAATGAAGCCGCGAATGAATTGCGGCCTGAAAACAAAAACCTGCTGAAGCAGGTTCTACGTCGGGGAAAAGCAAATAAAAAGTGACGAGTGAAGTTGCCCTCACTCGTCACTCGTCTTCGCCTATTTGACGGCGATTGCTGATGCCAGTCTGGCCTGAATCTCAGCCCAATCGTGGGCGGAACAGCGGCCAATCGCGCGAACATCAGTCGCGGGCACTGTCACGAGAAACGCTCGAAAGGCTGAGGAACGCCGTAGGCTCGCCGCCGCCCAATCTTAAAGCACATAGTCCAGCGGGGTTGTCGCATCGGCCACTTGCGAGGTAATGATGCCCAAAATCACGTCGGGCCGATGACGCTGATAATCAGCAGTAGAGACCACGACTGCCGGGCGACGCTTGACGCCTGTAACGCCGGGGAAATCGACTGTTACAATGTCGCCGGGCTTAAGCATCGTCATCCTTGTCTGCAACCAGCCGTCCCGCAAGGGAAGCGCGGCTGATGTCATACAGATCCTGGGGTGACCAGGCGTCACTCGCCTTCACTACCCAATTAGGCGCAGATTCCGCCAGATCGTCCATGATGAGCCGCGCCAATCGCAGCCGCTCGATGATCGGCAAGGTCTTGATTTGACTTTGGTAAATAGCTTCTATAGTCATTCTGGCCTCCGATACGACTGCCCGCTCGCCTGAATCAAGTGTAACCCAATCGTCGCCCGGGGTCAAACAAAAAGTGGCGGGAACACTACACGCACCACGCAACACGCATCACGTTTACAACGTCTCCGCCACCACTTCCGCGATGTCCTTCACCTGCATCTCGCTCTTCGCCGCTTTCGCCGCGTCCGTCATCATGGTCAGGCAGAACGGACAGCCCACGGCCAGCGTATCTTTGCCAGTAGCCACCGCTTCACGGAAACGATTCTCGTTGACGCGATC
>JAUQXD010001108.1 GCA_030834835.1 Thermoflexales bacterium
ATTGATCGAGGCGGTGCGTGAGCGCGGCGGTCTGGCTTTCATCGCACATCCGTTTGACTATGCGGTGAAGTTTCTGCACGAACCGGGCATCGCGTGGGTGGATTGGGACGTCGATGGCTATCATGGGCTTGAAATTTGGAATTACATGTCGGAGTTCAAGACGCGCCTGCCCAACAAACTCATGGCGCTGTGGTATGCCCGTAACCCTCAGCGGGCGATTCGGGGCCCGTTTCGGGCGACATTGAATGCGTGGGATCAACTGCTCGCTTCGGGGCGGCGCGTAACGGGCATTGGCAACGCCGACGCGCATGCGTTCCCGCAAACGGTGGGGCCGTTCAAGTTTACGATATTTCCTTACGAATATCTCTTCCACTGCGTGAATACGCATCTGATGCTGGATGACGGCCTGACGGGCAATGTCGATAACGATAAGGCGGCGATCTTCGAGGCGCTGACGTTGGGGCGCGGCTGGGTGGGCTATGACTTGCTTGGTGACACACGCGGTTTCCGCTTTGCGGCGCGCAGCGCGTCCGAGTATGCCGAGATCGGCTATGAGATTCGGCGAGTGGGCGCGGTGAATTTTGAAGTGGAGACACCGTTGCCTGCGACGATTCAGGTAGTGAAAGCCGGACGCGGACCGATTGCGCGGACGAAGGGCCGGGGGATGCGGTTCACCTCGGTGGAGGCGGGCGCGTATCGCGTGGAGGCGTATCGCAAAGGGCGCGGCTGGATTTTTAGCAATCCGATTTATGTCCTCTAATTCCCCGACTTTCACACACAGTAGTCTGGCGGTATACGACACGGGCGTGGGCGAGCCGCTGATGTTAATGCCCTATCCTCATGGCTTTGGCCTTGCGCCGATTGCACGCGGTCCGTTGGCCGAGGCGCTGAGCGAGCCGAATCGACGTGTCATCTCTTTCGATCCTCCGGGTGCTTTTCATACCACACGTCGACCCGACATGAGCATGAGCGAGATGCTTAACTGCGCCAATGAAGTGCTGGCGACGGCTCAGCTTCAACAGCCGATCACGTTAGTGGGTCACAGTATGGGCGGCTTCTGCGCCATCGCTTTTGCCTTGAACTATCCGGCGCGCGTGAAGCGCTTGATTCTGATCGGCACGTTGTCGGGCGCGTCGGCGATCCAGCGTAACGGTGGTATGCCCTTTGGCAGGTGGTTGTCCGTATTTGATCGATTCCGCTACACGACGTGGGGCCTGCGTGTGGGTTGGGGTATCGGCGCGACAATGGCGATCCACAAGCAAATGCTGCGCATCATTGTGAAGACATCGTATGTTGATCAACAGTACGTTCCGCCGGTGGAGATTTCGCCTGAAGATCATCATTGTCCTGCGCCGATCCGCGATACGTGGTCGCGTACGTTGTTCACACAACGGCTCGATTATCGGGCGCGGTTGGGCGAAATACACGCGCCGACTTTGATTTGCGCAGGGCGGTATGATCCACAGGCGCCCGTCGGATGCAGCCAGGAACTCGCGGCGGGTATCCCGCAGTCCCGATTGATCCTCTTCGATCACAGCGGACATTATCCGTTTACTGAAGAACGCGCGCTATTTCAGCAAGCAGCGAATGAGTTCTTGAGCGAGCCGTAACCCATGCTGATTGCCATTACCCGCGACATCAGCCCCAACTTTAACCAATGCGAGTTGACGCATCTCGATCGCACGCCGATTGATGTTGAACTGGCTCAAGCGCAACATCATCAGTATCAAGCCGCGCTGCGTCAGTTGGGCTGCGAAGTCATTGCCTTGCCCGCCGAACCCGATCTGCCTGATTCGGTCTTTGTTGAAGACGTGGCGATCGTATTGGATGAAGTCGCTATCATCACGCGGCCGGGCGCGGATTCGCGCAAGCCCGAAGCCCGATTGATCGCGGAGGCGTTGAAGCCCTATCGTGAATTGAGATATATTGAATCGCCGGGGACGGTCGATGGCGGCGATGTTTTGCGCGTAGGCAAAACGCTATACGTAGGACTATCAAGTCGGAGCAATCAAGCAGCGATCGATCAGATGCGGCAGCATCTCGCACCATTTGGTTACGCCGTGCAGGGCGTCGAGGTGACGGGCTGCCTGCATTTGAAGTCGGCAGTGACGCAAGTGGCCGCTGATACGTTGTTGATCAATCCGCAATGGTTGGACGCGGCCTATTTCAAGGCCTTTCGCTTGATCGAAGTCGATCCGGGTGAGCCGGGGGCCGCGAATGCCGTGTGGGTCGATCTGGGTGTGATCTATCCATCGAGTTTTCCGAAGACGCAGCAGCGGCTGATCGAACATGGCATTCGATTGATCGTTGTCGATGCATCCGAAGTCCAGAAGGCTGAAGGTGCGGTGACGTGCTGCAGCCTGATCTTCCAGAAGTCTGGTAAAATGTAACCCCGTGTGAGCGCCACTTCGTGGCGGGCAACACCTCGCATTTCCATTCGCAACTTTAACTCCTTAGGAGGCAACATGAGCAACATTCAGCAACTGCTGGGCGACAAAGCCGAATATCTGCTGGGGTTCAAGACCCCGAAGATTCCGAAAGAAAACCTGCACCTGCCGGGACCGGACTGGGTCGATCGGATGTTCATCAACTCCGATCGCAACAATCGCGTGCTGGGCAATCTATCGTGGATGTACGCGCACGGCCGGTTGGCTCACACCGGTTACCTGTCGATCCTGCCCGTCGATCAGGGCATCGAGCACAGCGGCGGCGCGTCGTTCGCCAAGAATCCCGCCTACTTCGATCCAGAGAATATCGTGAAGCTGGCGATCGAGGGTGGCTGCAATGCGGTCGCGTCGACGTTTGGCGTGCTGGGCATCGTGGCACGCAAGTACGCGCACCAGATTCCGTTCATGGTGAAGATCAATCACAATGAACTGTTGACGTTCCCCAATCGCGCCGACCAGATCATGTACGGTACCATCAAGCAGGCGGCCGACATGGGCGCGGCGGCGGTGGGCGCGACGATCTACTTCGGTTCGCCGGAGAGCAGCCGGCAGATCGTGGAAGTGGCGCAGGCCTTTGCCATGGCGCACGAGTTCGGCATGGCGACGGTGCTGTGGTGCTATCTGCGCAACAACGCCTTCAAGGTCAAGAACGCCGACGGCACCTCGACTGACTATCACGTCTCGTCGGACCTGACGGGGCAGGGCAATCACCTCGGCGCGACCATTCAGGCCGACATCATCAAGCAGAAGTTGCCCGAGAATAATGGCGGCTTCAAGGCGCTGAACATGGGCGGCTCGAGCTATGGCAAGTTGGATGATCGCATGTACACCGAGTTGAACAGCGACCACCCGATCGACCTGACGCGCTATCAGATCGCCAACAATTACATGGGCCGCATCGGCCTGATCAACAGCGGCGGCGCGTCGGGCAAGAACGACCTGGGCGACGCGGCGGCGACGGCCGTCGTCAACAAGCGTGCGGGCGGCATGGGCCTGATCTCCGGGCGCAAGGCCTTCCAGAAGCCGATGGCCGACGGCGTGGCGCTGTTGAACGCCATTCAGGATGTGTATCTGGACGCCAGCGTCGCGATTGCGTAAGAATCTTCGGACACAGATACACACAGATTGCACAGATTCTCCTGAATATCTGTGGTCATCTGCGAAATCTCTGTCCAACTCCGTCAGTCAGTAATGAAGTGCCCCGTCGATCGCGCGATTGGCGGGGCGCTTTCTCAGATAGCAGGTGCATTTATGGATCGAGCATTTTTGAAGAAATTTGCGTGGCTGTCAATCGGCGCGGCAGTGGCGACGATCGTGCTTAAGACGACGGCGTATCTGCTGACTGGCTCGGTCGGCCTGTTGTCGGATGCAGCGGAATCGATCGTGAATCTGATCGGCGCGATCGTGGCGTTGATCATGCTGACGATTGCGGCGCGACCTGCCGATGACGAACACACTTTCGGACACAGCAAAGCCGAGTATTTTTCCAGCGGCATCGAAGGCGTGTTGATCGTCATCGCGGCGATCAGCATCGCGGCGGCGGCCATCGAGCGGCTGGCGAATCCGCAACCGATCGAGCAGGCGGGCATCGGTTTGCTCGTGGCCGTGATTGCGTCGGCCATCAACTTCAGCGTGTCGCGCGTACTGGCGAAAGCGGGGCGGCAATACAACTCGATCACGCTGGAGGCCGATGCCAAACACTTGATGACGGACGTGTGGACCTCGGCGGGCGTGATCGGCGCGGTGGCGGCGGTCGCGATCACGGGCTGGCTGTGGCTTGACGCCGTAATCGCGCTGGCGGTGGCCGTGAACATCCTGTGGACGGCGTATGGCTTATTGCGGCGCTCGTCGCAGGGCTTGATGGATGTGGCGTTGCCCGCCGAAGAACAGGCGTTGATTAACGAGATACTGGATGCGCACCGGGCGCAGGGCGTTGAATTTCACGCGGTGCGCACGCGCGAGGCGGCGGCGCGGCGCTTCGTGTCGTTTCATGTGATGGTGCCCGGTTCATGGCCGGTGCAACAGGGCCACGATCTGCTGGAACAGATCGAACGCGAGATTCAAGCTGCATTGCCGAATGTGACACTGAACACGCATCTGGAGCCAGTCGAAGATCCAATTTCGCTGGCGGACGCAGAACTCGATCGGGCGGCTTCAGGGAAATGACATAGTCGCTGCACGGCGTACGACAAAATGTCCATAGACATACGATATCTATCGGCTTCCGTACTCTTTTTCGCAGGTCTTGTCGGTTTGCTGGCACTTGCGCACCTACTGGCAAAACGGGTGACTCAGCCCACGTATTTGGCTGTGGCAATAGTATTCTCGCTACTTCTGCCAATTCTCTTGCTGATTGGACAAAGTCTAGTGATGAGCATCCCTGGTGTAGGGAATTGCGGTTGGCTTGATAGCATAATGCCGTGTTCCACTGATCCTGTTTGGTTCGCCGCGTTAGTGATGTGCCCATTCATGCTCCTTGTGATACCAGTAAGTCTGTTTTTGTTTTACAGTGTATGGCGCAGAGTACGCCTATCACGATGATATAATCCACGTATGTTCAAGATCGGCGACTTCTCACAAATGGGGCAGGTGTCCATTCGGACGCTGCGCCTGTACGACGAATTGGGCTTGCTACGGCCGGCGCAGATCGATAAGTTCACAAGCTATCGCTTTTACACGATCGAGCAACTGCCGCGCCTGAATCGCATTCTCGCGCTGAAGGACCTCGGGTTGTCGTTGGAACAGATCGGCGATCTGCTCAAACGCGACCTGCCCGTCGATCAACTGCGCGGCATGTTGATGCTAAAGCAGGTCGAGATCGAGCGGCAGATGCAAGATATGCAGCAGCAGATGCGGCGCGTGGCCGCACGCCTGAAGCAGATCGAGCAAGAGGGACAGCCGCCGCAATACGAGGTCGTGATCAAATCTATCGAGGCGCAGACGATCTTATCGGCGCGGGGCATTGTCCCTACGCTGGGTGACATGGTTGGCATCCGCTGTCACTTGTACGAGGACATCTATCATTGGCTAAACGATCATGCCGTGCGTGCCCTCGAACCGGAGATGGCGATCTATCACAACTCCGAATACGTTGAGCAAGACATCGATATGGAAGCCGCCATCCCGATCGACTCGGCGGCGGCCGTCCGGCTCGGCGATGGGCACATCGTGGTGCGTGAACTGCCGGCGGTTGAAACCATGGCGACCGTGATCCATCGCGGCGATATGTGGGACGTTGGCCTGGCGATGACGGCGTTGTACACGTGGATCGGACAGCACGGTTATGCCTCGAACGGCCCGTATCGCGAATTACATCTGTTCTGGCGCGAATTGGAAGTTGAAACGGCGCAATTTGCCGACATCACGCTGGAGATGCAGGTGCCGATCGTGCCGCTGGCCTGATCGAATGGCCGTTCTGCGCCCCGTCGAGTTTCGTGAAATTCGACGGGGCTTTATTTTGCCTCTTGACTCTACCGCTGCGTGAGGGTGTACAAGTAGCGCAGAAACTCAACTGGAGACGAGACAATGGCTAATCAAGAGTTACACGTTATTTTTGGAACAGGGCCGGTGGGGCAGGCGACCGCGCGTGAGTTGGTGAAGCGCGGTAAAGTGGTGAAGATGATCAATCGCAGCGGGAAGAAATCGGCAGGCGTGCCCGAGGGTGTCACGGTAGTCGCGGGTGATGTCTTTGATGCGGCGCGGACGAAGGAATTGGCAAAAGGTGCGACGCACGTTTATCAATGCACCAACCCGGCCTATCACAAGTGGGTGGAGCAGTTTCCGACACTGCAAGCCAACACACTGGAAGCGGCGGCTGCGGCCGGCGCGAAGTACATCGTGATGGATAATGTTTACATGTACGGCGATCCGAACGGCCAGCCTATTCGCGAGGACATGCCCTACAACGCGAATAACAAGAAAGGTACTCTGCGCGCGCGGATGGCGAAGGATGTGCTGGCCGCACATCAATCCGGCAAGGTACGCGCGACAATGGCGCGGGCGTCGGACTTCTACGGGCCAGGCGTGCGAGACTCGGCGGCGGGCGATCGGATGTTTGGCTTTGCGGTGCAAGGCAAAGCGGCCAGCGCGGCGGGCAATCTGGATGCGAAACACTCGTTTACCTATATCGACGATGTCGGCAAGGCGTTGGTGATCCTGGGCGAGCGCGATGAAGCCCTGGGCAAAGTGTGGCACGTGCCCAACGCCGAAGTGACGACGACGCGGCAATTCATCAACCTGATCTTCGAGGAACTGGGTCAACCCGCAAAAGTGAGCGCGATGGGCAAGTTGATGATGAGCCTGGGCGGGCTGTTCATTCCGGCGGCGCGTGAAACCATCGAGATGATGTATGAGTTCGAGAAAGACTTCGTGGTCGATGGCAGCCTGCTTAGCAGGACGTTTGGCCTCAAAGCCACGGCCTATGGCGAAGGGGTGAAGCAGACTATCGCGTGGTACAAGGCCAACTTCAGTCACGCGAAGGTGTAGCGGTGCGTCAGTGGCGGCAGCCCCGCGAGCATGGTACAACTTAGCGGTAGATTTAACTTTTGATCGATCGAGGCTGAGATGAGTAACGAACTGCACAGCAAAGTGATCATGGTGACCGGTGCGACAAACGGCATCGGTTTTGAGGCGGCCAAGATGTTGGCTGCGAAGGGCGCTACGATTGTCGGGGTGGGGCGCAATCCGCAGAAGTGTGCGGACGCAGCGAATCAGATCAAAGCGGTGTCGGGAAACACCCGGATCGAATTTCTGATAGCGGATTTATCGCGCCAGGCAGAAGTGCGGCGCGTGGCTGACGAGTTCAAGCGCGTGTACGATCGGCTGGACGTGCTGCTCAACAATGCGGGCGCGTACTTTGCCAAGCGCGAGACGAATGCCGACGGACAGGAGATGACGTGGGCGCTGAATCATCTCAATTACTTTGTATTGACAGATCAACTAATGGACGTGCTGAAAGTGAGCGGCCCCGCGCGTATCGTCAACGTGTCGTCGGATGCACATCGCATGACAAAGGGTATTAACTTCGAGGATCCTGAGTTTACGCAAGCGTACAGCGGTTGGGGCGCGTACGGCCATTCGAAGTTAGCGAATGTGATGTTCACCTACGAACTGGCACGACGACTAGAAGGAACGCAAGTGACCGCCAATGTTTTACATCCCGGCTTTGTGGCGACGGGCTTTGGTCTCAATAACGGCGGGCTGATCAACTTCGGTATGAAAGTGATCCAGAAGATCGGCGCAAAGCGCCCAGAGCAGGGCGCGGCGACGAGCGTGTATCTGGCGTCATCGCCGGAGGTGGCCGGTGTCAGCGGCCAATATTTTGCCGACAGCAAAGCGGCGAAATCGAATGCTGCGTCGTATGACGTGACGGCGCAGCGCCGCCTGTGGGAGTTGAGTGAGCAGTATGTGACGGCGAAGGTCGCAGCGTAACGCGTTCGGACATGGAAAATCACGC
>JAUQXD010000115.1 GCA_030834835.1 Thermoflexales bacterium
GGCTGGTTGATGCGGACACGCTCAAAGTCCGCATCGACGAACTGCATGTCACGATCAGCCGGTTGATGAATGAACTGCTGGAGCGCACCACCCAGGTGGCGGCCCTGCACACTGCCAGCCAAACCGTCATCGATCGCTGGACACACGGCGACCTGGCCGGTTCAGTGCGGCAGCTGGCGGCGCTGTTACCTTCACCCTCGACGGTGCAACATGACACAGCCGCGGATCGTTAACCGGCCGCTGTTCACACCGTCGCTGCGGGTGTTGCGGGAAGCCCCGGCTGAACGCGTCCTGCAGCTGGCACCCACGGCGTCGTTGCTGGACGTCATCAGTGCGGTAATCGGCGATCCCGACACCGCGCTGCGGGTGCTGGCTGAGTTTCCAACGCTGCTTGATCTGCACCGGGCCTCACCGGCGGAACTGCGGCGCATCCATGGTCTGGGGCCCAGACGCCTGACGGCTCTCAAGGCCGCACTCGAACTGGGCCGTCGGACCGTGGGCGTCGCGGTGGGTGAGCGGCCGCAGGTGCGAACGCCGTCCGATGCGGCGCGGCTGCTGCTGCCGGAAATGAACCTGTTGGACCAGGAGCAGCTGCGCGTCGTGTTGCTCGATACGCGTCACCGCGTGATTGCGATCCCGACGATCTATGTCGGCAATGTGGGCTCCTCGATCCTGCGTACCGCCGAGGTGTTTCGCGAGGCGATCCGCCAAAACGCGCCGGCCATCATCGTCGTGCACAACCATCCGTCGGGCGACGCTTCACCGAGTCCCGAGGATGTGAGTGTGACCCGTTTGATCATCGATGCGGGCAAGTTGCTCGATATCGATGTGCTGGATCATCTCATCCTGCCGGGCAATGGCCAACAGACTTTTGTCTCTCTAAAAGACAACGGCCTAGCCTTTGGCTAGGGCAGAACGTGCGCTGTCGGCAACTATCGTCAGCGCGGCTTCGATCAGTAGCGACTCCGCTTCAGTGGGCCACAGGAAGATATGCGTCTTCCTGTGGCCCACCTCGATCATCACTGGTTAACTGCGGAGATTCACTTGCTGCGATCGAGGTGAGCGGTTGATCGTATCTGCCGCAACCCCCTCATCGATCCCAGGTCATTGCGCCTGATAGGTCGTACCCCACTTCAAGCTGCGCTCTCTGAGGCGGTTCCATAGGAGGAAGTTATCACATGCTGGAGGAAGAACATGTCACACTCTCAAACCGCTCAGGCTGGCCAACTGCCGCTTGTCCTGAGTGAACCGTCTACCCCGGCAGAGTCTCTTACGCTCGATCAACTCACACTCGCTGAACTGCGCTATCTGCACGGGCCAATCGTCCAGCCGCGTTTCAGTGGCTGGGATATTCCCGATCGACTGCGCGCACTCGTGCCACTGGCGCGTTGGTGGCAGATCGTGCAGGGTCGAGCGGCTGACGGCGAGCGAGACCTGGCATCCGAAGAAGAAGCCATCGGCTATCTGTCGTGCGCCAGTCTGGAGGCGCCGCTGTCTCATGACTGGGCCGAGATCTTCTTCTACCTCAGCCAGCAGGTCTTTCCACGCTGGGGCCTGGTCACAGGTGAAGCTGTGCCTGAGGCCCTGGGGCTGAGCCAGCCGGTCACGTTGAACTCGCAGCAAGTCGTTGATCTGCGGCGATTCCGCCGCTGGCTGCGACGACGCGTTGAAGACGGCGCAAAACGTCAGCGCTCTCGTCACTCAAGTTCATAACTCATCACACTCAAACGGAGGAAAGCAGCAATGGATACATCCCTGTTGTTTCGGAAACGCCGGCCGCTGACAGATGAAGGCCTGGGCTGGCTCAGCGGCGATGAGCGCGGCCCGTGGTGCGCCCGCCGCAATGCCACCAGCGAAGCCGGCGTCTCAGCGATCTTGATCCGCGCGCTGCAGACAGCCGCCATGCATCATGCCATCGTCGAGGCCGTGTTCTCAGCTAAAGACGGGCGGCCGATCACGATCGTGAGTTCGACCAGCAAATCGACCGGCAAACCGATCGAATCGTTCCTCGTCTCGCCCGGAGCCTCAACGCCGTGGGCGGCGTATCTGCCAAACGGTGGGCCTGAGAAGGTGACCTACTATCTGGGTCTGCTGGTGCTGGCTGAAGCCATGGCCGCACCCGCCGCGGCCGTCGATCTGCTCGATGCTTACGAGGCGTTGATCACGGCGACGAAGGGCGGGACGATCACGGCCGATCACAAGGAACTGCTGTGCGGCACGGCGGATGAGCTTTACTACTACTTGCGCTACCAAGACTTGCCGGTAGAGCCGGCCAATGATCGGTTGAAAGAACTGCTGGTTCAAGATCTGGCTGCGGTCGGCGTGTTGGGAACCCTCAGCACCGGCACTGGCGTTACGCCGTTTTCACCGCAGGTGTTCTACGATGCTGAGGCCTTGCACGCCTATCGAGCAGGGACGACGTCGGCTGTGTTGCCGAGCGCAAAGCCCGCCTCTAAAGCGAAACCGCGCGCCAGGTCGGCCGCGCCCGGTGGACGGCCTAACAGTCTGGGTCGCTTCGTGGGTCGGCAGGCGCAGTTGTTATACGACAGTTTGCGGCGCGGCAAGACGGTGCTGCTGGCTGGACCGACCGGCACCGGCAAGACGTTAGCGGTAGAAGACGTGGCACAGCAACTGCCTGAGGCGCGGCTGGTCAGGGTCGAGGGCAAGGAGGGCATGCTCGATGTGGACTTTCTCGGCAACATCGTGCCGCGTGAGCAAGCCCGCGTGTGGCAGGATGGCCCGCTGGCTGAAGCGATCCTGGCGGCGCAGTTTGACCCGGTGTTGCTCTTCATCGACGAGCTGACCCGCTTCCCGCGCGAGCAGATCAATCTGTTGATTGGCTTGCTCAATCGCAAGTCCGGCGACATCTGCCGGCAGGAAGGCCTCGATCTGATCGGTGACGGGCCGTTCTATGTCGCACGTGTGCCGCAGGATAACAGCCGGGTGTTCGCCTGTCCCTGTGATCATCTGTTGATCGCGGCGGCGGCCAACTTCGGCAAAGACTACGCCGTGTATCCGCTGGATCCCGCGCTGCGCCGGCGCTTCACGACCATCATCGAGTTCGACTATCCGGCGAAAGACGTGGAGATTGATCTGCTCGATCGGTTCACCGGCCTCGATCGCAATCTGGCCGAAGCGCTGGTGGCGGTCGCGATCGAAAGCCGCCGCGTGCATGAGAACGGCGATCTGCCGGGTATGATCGACACCGCCTCGCTGATCGAATGGGGCCGCAAATGTGTCGAAGCCGGCGCGCGCTCACATGGCGAAGTCATGGATATGGCGGCATTGACGTGGGCCGATCTAGTCTGCGGTCGCACACACGATGGCCGTGTCGATGCCGGGCACTTCAACGCGCTGCGTGATCATCTCGAAGCGCTCGCGCTGTTGCCGAAGTGAGGCGGAACATGATGAAGCAATCTCCATCTTCTGGCGGGACAACACTGACCGCCCCGTGGTGGATCTGGCGCAAAGTACAGACGCGCCTGATCAAATGGACGCTGCTGTTACTGGGAGGCCGGAAGTATGCGGTCGAGCTGACGACGAAGATCGAAACGGGCGCGCACTATCCCGATCTCAAACGCATCGAGGTCAACCCGGAGCTGTTCGCGCGCGAATCGATCGACGTGCAGTTCCGCGCCACGCAGGGCCTGCTGTTGCACGAAGTCGGGCATGCCCTTTACACCGATGGCTGGCCGGAACAAAAAGAGAATGTGTTGTGCGAGTTGGTCAACATGTTGGAGGATCACAGAATCGAGCAAAACATGAGCGTTGCGTTTCCGGGTGGTGCGCCGGCGTTGACGTTGCTCGGTGATCTGGTCTATCGCGAGGTGCGCGGCCTCGAATCGAAGCCGGAATACAAGGCACTGGATGCGTGCCTCGCCTGGCGCTGGGCGCATACGCGCAGCGATGAGCGTGAGAGGTTCAAGCGGCTCAACATGCTGAAGGATGAGGTGTCGCGCGATCTGTGGTTGAAGATCAGACCGCTGGTCGAAGCTGCCTGGAACGCGCCGGACACGAGTGAAGTGATTCGACTCGCGCGGGACATCCTCGCGATCTTGCACATCCCAGAGAGTCTGCCGCCGCGCCGCTTCAAAGGTGTGAGCCTCGACGGTGTGCCGCTCCATCGCGGCGACGACGATCCGGCCTTGCCCACCCCGACCGGCTCGGAGATCGATGGTCCCGGCCTCGACGGCATCCCGCGCGAGACCAAAGAGCATCACCCCGGTGATGGTCGATCATGGACGAGGCCCCAACCCTACATCGCGTTGGAAGATGCGGCCCGCCCGCTGGCAAAGCGCATCATCGAAACACTTCAAGAGCCGCACCCCAATGTACGGCCACGGCCGGATGCTGTTTCGGGGCGGTACTCGTACCGCCTCGAAACCCGTGACTGGGAGCGGCCGTTTCAACGCCGCGCTGAGATCGGGCGCGCGCCGCGCAGCCTGGCGCTGGTTCTGCTGGTGGATTGGTCGAGTTCGATGCGGGGCAGTGCGGCGGGCGTGAAACTCGCGCTGATGGCGCTGCATCTGGCCACCGAGCAACTTGCGATCCCCCATGCGATCACGTTCTTTGGCGCAGGCCGCGATGCTCCACCGGATGAACGCATCGAAACGATCGTCGCCTTCAATGAACGCAGCGAGTGGCCGAAAGCGCTGATTGCCGGTTATGAACCTTCGGCGGGCAACGAGTATCTGTTCGCTGCCCTCGACCGGGCCATCAGTGATCTGCAAGCCCGATCGGAACGCGATAAGATCATCGTCTGTCTGCATGACGGTCAGCCGGTGTGGTCAGGTCGTGAAGGCCGCGACTGGGACCTGTCGGTCGCGCGGCTGAAACTGGCTGAGCAGAAAGGCATCAAATCGATCGGGTTGTTTCTGGGTGAAGGCGAGGAAGAGCTGCGCAAGATGCAGCGGTTGTTTCCGCGCCTGATCGCGACTACCCCGGATCGATTGCCGGAAAAACTCGGCAGTATGTTAATAAGTTTGGCGTAACTCGACAAGATCGTTGTAACAAAAGAGACCTCGGCGCTGAACCGGGGTCTTTTCGTTTTCAAGCAGGTGATTGGGGCAACCACTCAGTGAGTCGGCAGATACGCACTGCCGCTCGCGTCGTAGTACGAATCGTACATGGTTGATACACCGCGTCACACTTCACGCGATAGTCGTCATCGGAGTTTTTCTGTGGCAAGTTCTCCGGTACCTCCTGAATCGCGACCAACACGGCGGCGTGGGTCTGCTACTGGTTGCGCCACCTGCGGCAGCACGAGCCACTCGGCCTTCATCGTGTTGAGGAAGTCGTACCACTTTTTTGATTTCCCATCCGCGTTTGTCATCGATCTGTTTGCTCCTTAGCCCATTTTCGTACTATACTGTTGAGGCATTCCGCGATCGCATAAGGTACCTTCATGGCCGAAGCCGATCAACCTTCCTCACAAAACATCACCTCCATCAGCGGCGGCGTCAACCTCGACGCGCAGCGCGATGTCACCATCGGCGGCGATGTGGTTGGCCGCGACAAAATCGTTGCCACCTACGGCTACACTGTCGAGCAAGTCAGCACGCTCCTCACGCAGATCAGCAGCACCTTTCAGCCCAAATCCTTCGATGGGCGCTGCCCGTATCAGGGCCTCGATGCTTTCTCCGAAGACGACGCCGATCGCTTCTTTGGCCGCGAGACATTGGTGAGCGAACTCGTCGCGCGGGTCAAAGAGTCGCGCTTTGTGGTGATTGCCGGCCCGTCAGGCAGCGGCAAGTCTTCGCTGGTGCGGGCGGGATTGATTCATGCGTTGAAACGTGGCGCACTTCCCAACAGTGATCGCTGGTTGTTTGCCACGCTCACACCGGGCCGCGATCCGATCGAGTCGCTGGCGTTGGCGATGTCACGTTTGGCGAAGTCGCCAGACGTGGGTAAGTACATTCGGCAGCACGCCTCAGAATCGAGCGCGCTCAACGACTTGGCTGAATCTGTCTTGAGTGATCGCAAAGATCAACGCGCCATCCTCTTTGTCGATCAGTTCGAAGAAGTCTTCACGCAGATGTCCAAAGAAGACGAACGTCTCGCCTTCTTGAATCTACTGACCCACGCAGCGACGACTGAAGGTGGGCGCGTGACAGTGTTGTTTGCGTTGCGCTCAGACTTCGTCTCGAATTGCGCGACCTATCCGCAGTTGAACGCCTTACTCAACCAACAGTTCATGCAGGTCGGCGCGATGCAGCCGGATGAGTTAGTTAGCGCCATCGCGCAACCGGCGTTGCAAGTGGGCCTGCGGATCGACCCCGATCTCGTCGCACAGATCGTCAACGACATGCAGCACGAACCGGGCGCGCTGCCGTTGATGCAATTCGCCTTGAAGGACTTGTTCGATGCGCAGCAGGCGAGGGATGGCGTGATTGCATTGACCCTGAACGATTATCTGGCACGGGGTGGACTGCGCAAAGCCTTGGAACGTCATGCTGACGCTGCTTTCGGCAAGATGACTGAGGACGAACAGCAATTGGCACGAACGATCTTTAGCGGCTTGATCGAAATCGGGCGCGGGACGCAAGATACCCGTCGCACAACGGGTTTCGATGAACTGGTTCCGGCGAACGCCGATGCAGCTCAGGTCAAAACGGCGGTGCAGAAACTCGCTGACGCTCGCCTGATCACCACAGATAAGCAAGACCACCGCGTAACCGTCACAATAGCACATGAAACGCTGATTGATGCATGGCCGTGGTTGCGGAAATTGATCAACGAAAACCGTGAAGCGATTGCTTCGCAGAACCAGATTGCTGAAGATGCTCAGGAGTGGGACGTGCATCAACGTGATGCCAGTTATCTCTACAGTGGGGGACGCTTAGCGACTGTGCGCGAAGAACTGGCCGGACGAAAAATCGTTCTGAGCGAACTAGCGCGGAAGTTTGTCGATGCGGGCACAATGGCGTTTGAATCCGCGCGACACAGGCGGCGGCGCATCGTGCAAGGCGTTATCACTGGGTTGGTGATCATGTCGCTGGTTTTCGCTGGATTGTCAGCCTGGGCCGTCAATTCGCAGCAAATAGCATTGCAGGCTGAAGCCAACGCGCTGGCCCAACGTGACGAAGCACAACGCCAGGCGCGCATCGCCTTCTACCGCCAACTGGCAGCGCAGTCAACTGCTCGAATATCTGATCGATTCGATCTGGCTCTGCTGCTGAGCGCGGAAACTGCCCGAATCGGAGACGCACTGGGCGACAGCTATGAGAGCCGTGACAGTCTTTTGAAGACGCTAGAAAGCAACCCACAGGTGGCAGGTTTCCTGTTCGGCCACTCCAACTGGGTGAATAGCGTGGCCTTCAGCCCGGATGGCAAGACGCTAGCCTCAGGCGGTGGGGATGGGAGCGTCATCCTGTGGGATGCGGCGACGCGCCAGCGCCTGAGCGGACCCCTTATTGGAGGCACCAGCTATGTGTACAGCATCGCCTT
>JAUQXD010001109.1 GCA_030834835.1 Thermoflexales bacterium
GGAGACCCGCCTCACTCGCCGCTCAAAAGACTATGCGGTCTGATGCACGCGGCAATACTTTGAATCCCCTACCACGCGATTCTTGCACGGCTGGCCCGCGCGTGTGGTGGCCTGGCAGAGACCCACCGGCTGTGCGGGCGGATTAACCGACTGCGCCGCGCTGGATTGCGCCGCGCTGGACTGCGCCGCGCTGGACTGCGCCGCCCATTGCTGTAAATATGTAAATTCATCGTCAAACGCGGCGATGATGCGCTCCGGGTCAGGCGCGAGTCCGCCATCGGTGGCGATGCCCACCATGACTTCGCCCGCGTAACTGATGATGCTGACGCCCAGCGACAGATTGCCGGGCGTGGGCACCCAGAACATGATGCGCTTCATGGGCACGCCCGTCAGATAAATTGGTGCGCGCGGGCCAGGCACATTGGTCATCACCGCCGAGACCTTGGCCGCAAAAAACTTCAGCAGCACGTCTTCGATCTGCGCGGGCGACACGCCCATGCCGCCCAGCAAACCAAAGGCCACCAGCGCCTCGGGGGTGTCTTTGATCTGATCCATGCGCTCCTTCAACACGCTCAAGCGCCGGATCGGTTCGCGCAGACCCACCGGCAGCGACAGGATGACCAGGCCAAACTGGTTGCCCAAGGTATTAAGGTTGTCCGCCGGGCGCACACTGACCGGCACCATAGCGCGGATGTTCAGATTAGCGGCCACGCCATCCTTTTCGTCCAGATACCGGCGCAGTGCGCCGGTGACTGCGGCCAGCAGCACATCGTTGAGCGTGGCATTGAGCGCGTGCGCCACGTCTTTGACCACGCTCAGCGGCATCGGCGTGGTCCAGACCGCGCGCTTGAGCACACTGCATTGCCCCCTGAACAACGTCGGTTGATCAGGCTTGAGCAGCAGCAACTTACTCAGCGCAATCGCCCCCAGTGAACCGAGATTCACCGCATCGATCAGGCGCGAGGGATGCGCTACCATTTGAATGCCTTCGTGCAACAGCGAGCCGGCCACCGCCAGCGTCGAGTTGACGGCTTTGACGGCCGGTTCAAACAAATGTTTGAATGAATCGTCGACGGGTTTGGGTTCCGGCCCATGCCACTCGGCGTCGGGCGTCGCGTCCGTCATCGACAACAGGACCTGCACCAGCGCCATGCCATCCGCAATGCAGTGATGCAGGCGGCCAATGACGGCCGAGCCGGAGCCATAATGATCGACGAAGGTGAACTGCCACAACGGGTGATGTCGATCCAGCGGCACGCTCATCATCTGCCCGGCCAACTGCTGCAACGCGGCTTCATCGCCGGGTGCGGGCAGCGCCACACGCCGCACGTGATAATTCAGATCGAAGTTCGGATCGACTTCCCACGTGGGCAGGCCCAGCCCCAGCAGCGGCTCTTTGACGCGCTGCTTAAACCGATCGTAGATCAGCAGCCGCTCGCTCACCACCGCGCGAAAACGCTCATACTCCAGCGGCGCATCAAACATCATCACGCCCACAATCACCGCCAGATTGGTGGGTTTGTCCATGTGCAGCCAGGCCGCGTCGACTGGAGTAAAGAGCTCGTTCTTCATGGCAGACTCATCCCCTGTATGGATTTTTAGCCGCGATACTCGCGGACCGGCTGCATGGCGCGGCTTACCATGTTGAATGCGCCGCGCTCGGCTTCATATTTGATGCGATCTTCATCCAGCGTCAGCAACTCGCCTTTTCGATAAATCAATTGCCCATCGACGATGACGTGCGTCACATCGGCAGCTTTGGTACAATGCACTAGGCTGCTGATCAAATTATGGCGCGGCAAAAAGTGTGGGCGATCGGTATCGATCAAGATCAGATCGGCGGCGTAACCGGGCGCGATGACGCCGGTCCGCTCCAACCCGATCGCGCGGGCGCCGTTTTGCGTCGCCATGCGCAGGGCCAGATCGCCGGGCACGGCTTCGGGATTGCGTTGCTCGTGCTTCTGCAAGATCACCGTCTGACGGATCGCCGCGGGCAAATCCATGTCCGCATTCGAGCCGGGGCCGTCGGTGCCGATGGCGACGTTGATGCCGCGCGCGAAAAATCTCGATAGATCATTCACGCCCATCGCCAGCTTCATGTACGTGATGGGCGTATGCGCGACCGTCACGTGCTGCCGCGCCAGGATGTCCAGATCATCATCGCTCACGGCCAGACAATGCGCCGCGATGCACGGCCCATCGAACACGCCCAGCGAGGCGAGATGACCGATCGGGGTCTGGCCGTGCGCCTTGAGCGAGTTATCGACCTGCTCTGGCGATTCGGAGACGTGTAGATGTATTGGCAAATTGCGCGCGTGCGCCAGCGCGGCAATGCGCGCCAGAAAATCGGGCGGGCAAATGTACGGCGAATGCGGCCCCAGCAATAACTTGATGCGCCCATTCGCGCGGCCCTGCCAGCGATCGATGAAGTCGAGTGTGCCATCGAGATTCGCGCCGACTTCCCGGTCATCGCCCAGGCCAAACACGCACCACGTCAGGCCGGCCTTCAGGCCCGATTTTTTCACCACTTCGGCCACGCGATCCATGTAGAAATAATGATCGTTGAAGGCCACCACGCCCGATCGGATCATCTCGCACGCAGCCAGCGCCGCCCCCCGGTACACGTCGTCGCTCGTCAGCGCCGATTCGGCCACCCAGATTTTTTCGTTGAGCCAGCGCGGAAAGGGCAAATCTTCGGCCCAGCCGCGCTCGTACGTCATGGGCGAATGGCAGTGGGCGTTGACGAAGCCCGGCAGCGCCACCTGCCCGTAGCCGTTGATGATCCGATCGGGCGTGAAATCGATCGGGATGTCGCCGGCTGCCACGATCGTATTGCCGTCGATGGCGATCGAGCGATCGCGCAGCACCGTGCCGGCGGCGTCCAGCGTCACCACATCGACATGCGTGATGAGTATCCGCGTCATATCAGTGGCTCTCCAGATAACGCTTGATCTCTTTGATCAACGTCACATCGTCGTAGGGTTTTTGAATGAAGCCGCTATAGCCGGCGCCGGCAAAGCGGCGCGCCACCTCGGCCTGATTGTAGCCCGACGACAAAATCACCCGGGCGCGCGGATCGATGGCGCGCAGCTGCTGAAGCGTCTCTTCACCGCTCTGCCCGGGCATGGACAGATCCAGCAGCACCAGCTGAATCTCGGCCTGGCGCGCCTGGTACAAAGCCACGCCGGCTTCGCCGTCTTCAGCCGAGATGACGGACAGGCCGCACTCGTCCAGAATATCGGTTACCGCCAACCGCACCGGTTCTTCGTCGTCGATGACCAGGATGAGCTGTCCAGACATGTTGGCCTCCAGAGGCGGCATCTCGACTTCAGGCGCCGCGGGCAGCGCGGCGGATACCGGTAATAGCAGATTAAACGTCGTGCCCTGCCCCGGCCGGCTGTCGACCTGCAGGCCGCCGCCATGACCGCGCACGATGCCCAGCACGGCGGCCAGGCCCAGACCGCGCCCGGTAAATTTGGTGGTAAAAAACGGATCGAAAATCTTGTCCAGCGTAGCGGTGCTCATCCCGCTGCCGGTATCAGTCACCGTCACTTGCACGTACTCACCCGGCGGCAAGCGCAGGCCGGTGTACTGCGCCCAGTCGGCCTCATCATCAGTCAGCGTGTAAGGGCGAGTGACCACCGTGACGGTTCCCGGCTGCTCGCCGATCGATTCACCGGCGTTGATGATCAGGTTCATGATCACCTGTTGAAGTTGACCGGTGTCGCCGTCGATCAGCGGCAGACCAGCCGCCAGGCTGGAACGCAGCTGCACCTGCTTGCCCACGGCCAATTCAAAGAGATGCAGATTGTCTTGAATCAAGTCGTTGAGCTGCACGGGGCGTTGTTCAAACTGGCCGCCGCCCGAGTAGGCCAGCAATTGCCGGGTCAGATCGGCGGCACGGTTGGCCGCTTTCACGGCCTTCTCGACATGCGGCCGCGCTTCGCTATCCGGCGGCAGCGTGGACAGCGCCAGCGAGGTTTGCCCCAGCATGGCGACGAGCAAGTTATTGAAATCATGCGCGATGCCGCCCGCCAGCACGCCCAGACCTTCCATTTTCTGGGTCTGGCGGAGCGCCTCTTCGGTGCGGAGACGCTCGGTAATATCCTCATACGTTCCCAGGACGCCGATGACCTTGCCCTGCGCCTCGTGCAGCGGCACTTTGCTGGTCTCCACCCAGGCGTGTTTGCCGCCGGCCATCAACTGTCGTTCAATAAAGTGATATTCCGGCGCATCGTTGTCCATCACCCGTCGATCGGTCTGACGGTATTCTTCGGCTTCGGGCCGCGGCCAGGGGAAATCAAAATCGGTCTTGCCGACGACCTCCGCCGGCGACTTGAACCCGGCGTTGATCGCGAAGTTGCGGTTGCAACCCTGATAGACCGAATTGCGATCTTTCCAGAAGACGGCCTGCGGCGCATTGTCGATGATGGATTGCAGCATTTGCTGCGACGCGCGCAGCGCCGCTTCAATGCGCTTCTGGTCGGTGATGTCGATGTTGACGCCCAGGATGCCCTGAATCTGATCGCCGTCCCGGATGGGACCGCTGATCTCACGATAGACGCGTTTTTCGCCGCCCCGATCGTACTCGGCATCGACATCGATGATTTCGCCGGCAAAGGCGCGCCGGTCCTTCTGCTCCCAGTAAGCGGCCAGCGCGGGATCAATCGACAGTTCACTGACACGGCGGCCCAGCCGGTCGCCCCACAGGCGCGCACTGGCAGCATTCTGCAGGATATAGCGGCCATCCTTGTCCAACGCCCAGAAATCGAACGGCAGGCTTTCGATGGCCGCGCGCAGCCGCGCCTCGCTTTGTCGCGCTTCGGTATACAGCCGCGCCCGGCTGATGGCGGCGCTGACGTGTGCGCTCACCGCCACCATCAGCCGCAAATCGGCCGTCGTCAAGGTGACGCCTGGCGGGCTTTCGATGTTGAGCACACCGGCCACGCGCCCCTGATCGAAGAGCGGCACGCCAACCTCCGACGTGATGTCGGCGGCAGCCTCCAGAAAATCGGCGTCGCTGTGCACATCTTCAATCAGCTCCGGCTGACCGGTGCGCGCCACCCGGCCGATGACACCGGTGGTCAACGGGATTTCCCAGATCGATTTCTGGTAGCCCACCTGATGCTGCAAGCGCAGCACCTGATCGTCGAGCATGTACAGTGAGACAAGCGTATAGCCAAACGTCTGCCGGATGGCCTCGCAGACTGTGCGAAACACCGCGGACAGATCGAGCTCGTTCGTCAGGGCGTTGCGCACCCGATCGAGCAGCGCCAGCTCCTGGGTCTGCCGCTGCGCCGCCGCGTATAAATCGCGATATTCACGCTCGCTGCGGCGCAGCGCTTCTTCGGCGCGTTTGCGCTCGATCGCCATTGCCACCTGATCGGACACAAAGGTCAGCACGCGCTTGTGTTCTTCGGTCAAACGCACGCGCTCGTTGTAAGTCTGCACCACCAGCACGCCGATCGTCGCGGTCTGGGTGCGCAGCGGCACTCCCAGCCAGTCAACCGAGTTCGCGCCCACCAGCGCCACTTCGTCGCGGGCCATCAGATCGTCAAAGACCTTCGGTGTCGCCAGCAGCGGCTGGCCGGTGCGCAGCACGTAGGACGTCAGGCTCTTGCCGGGCGGCGCCGGCAGGTCCAGTTCATCTTGCTCGTCGGCGAAGTACGGCATGTAGATGAGGTTCTCGCGCTCGTCGTACAGGGCAATGTAGAAGTTGCGCGCCGGCATCAGTTGGTCGATGATCGTGTGAATGGAGTGATACAAAGCATCGAGGTCGGGGGCGGTGTGGGCGGCTTCCGAGATGCGGTGCAGCGCGCTTTGAATCTGCTCGGCCCGCTGGCGCTCGACCAGGTCGCGTTGGGCCGCCTCGTACAATCGGGCGTTAGACACCGCCACGGCCGCCTGCTCGGCCAGCAGCGTCAACAGGCGCACATCGTCGTCGTCAAACGGGCCGACCCGTTCGTGATCGTTGATGGTAATCACGCCGACAATCCGATCGCGTAACTTCATGGGCACGGCCAGCACCCGCCGGAAGAGGCTGTCTTGATGGGGCGCCGCGCGCCCCGGCCAATTGACGTAGTCGTCGATGCTCTGCGCCTCACCCGATTGAGCCACACGTCCCGATAGACCTTCGCCCAACTTCAGGCGCGTGCCCAGATAGTTGTGCATCAGGTTATAGGCCGCAGCCAGTTCCAGTGTTTCACGGTCGGGCAGCATCAAGTACACGCCGCCCGCGCGCACGCCCACCAGGTCGGCCGCCAACTCCACCACTTTGTCCAGCAGCGTAGCCAGATCGGGCTGCGAGTTGATCGCCAACGCGATCTCGTTGAGCGCGTCCAGTTCACGGGTGCGCCGGGCGAGCGTCCGTGTCAGGCGCTCGATCTGGGCTTGCGGTTCAGCCGGGCCGTCAGTCATGCGCTTCGCACCTACAGTCGTTCAATAATCGTGGCCGTCGCCATGCCGTGACCGATGCACATCGTTTGCAGGCCGTAGCGCCCGCCGGTGCGCTCTAAATGATGCAGCAACTTCGTCATCAAGATCGCGCCGGTCGCACCCAGCGGATGCCCGTGCGCGATGGCGCCGCCGTTGGGATTGACCCGCGCCGGATCAGGCTGAATTTCCTGCTGCCAGGCCAGCACGACTGACGCAAACGCTTCGTTGATCTCGATCGCGTCGATCTGATCGATCGTAAGCGCAGCCCGATCGAGCACTTTGCGCGTGGCCGGGATGGGGCCGGTCAGCATGATCACCGGGTCGCTGCCCACCACCGATCGAGCCACGAGGCGAGCGCGCGGCTTCAACCCCAACCCGATCGCGCGATCCAGCGACATCAACAAGATGGCCGCGCTGCCGTCGCTGATCTGGCTGGCATTGCCCGCCGTGATGACGCCGTCCGGTTTGAAGGCCGGTTTCAACTGCGCCATCTTGATCGGATCCGGCTCGAAGCGAATGCCCTCGTCATACTTCAGGCAGCCGGGTGTGCCATCGGGCAAGCAGAAGTCGATCGGGATAATTTCTTTCACGAAGTCGCCGCGTTTAGTCGCTTCAGCCGCTTTGACGTGACTGGTCAACGCAAATCGATCGACGTCCTGGCGCGACAAATGCCACTGTTCCGCCATCATCTCCGCCGACAGCCCCTGGTTCACCAGCGGATAGGGAAAATCGGGCGGCCAATCTTTGGGCCAATCGGCGCCAAGCGGCACGCGGCTCATCACTTCGATGCCGCCCGCGATGACGACATCCATGTCGCCGGAAGCGATGGCCTGTGCGGCAAAGTGGACGGCTTGCTGGGCCGAGCCGCACATACGATTGAGCGTGACGGCGGGCACTTCCATGGGCAGACCCGCCTGCAAGACCGCCAGCCGCGTGATGTTCGCGCCCTGCTCGCCAAGCGGCGTGACACAACCAAAGATCACGTCTTCGATCAGGGCCGGATCGATCCGCGCGCGGGCGATCAATTCACGCAGAACTTTTGCGGCCAGGTGCGTGGGCAAAAGACCGCTCAACGATCCATTGCGCCGCCCGATCGGGGCGCGCACGGCTTCGACGATGACGACGTCACGCATGCTCATCTCCTGAACTGAGGCCCGGCTTAACGCCGAGTTGATCCAACAGGGCGCGTGTGGCGGCGGCTATGTCACCGACCGCCTGATTAAAGACGGCTTCATTCTGGCGCGATGGTTTGCGATAGCCGCTGACCTTCCGCACAAATTGCAAAGCAGCCGCCTGTATCTCTTCAGCGGTGGGCGGTTGATCGGGTTGGCGGAGTTGCTTGATGCTGCGGCACATAGGCATCGCTCCTGTGAATGGTGGGCGGCGCAATAGCGCGGCGCAGTAGCGCGGCATAGAAACATCAACAGCGGATGAGGGCGATCCTCATCCGCTGTCAGTATAGCACACGGTCAATAGCGCTGTAAACTACACTTCGACGGTCTTTAGCGCCCGGATGGAAGCGGTTCTGAACGGCTTCATCCCGAACAGGAAGCGCAGTACCCCCACCCGCTTCACGATCAGTTCGTACAGCGTCACGATGATGGTAAAGGCACTGACACCGACGATGATAAACTTGAGCGGATCGGGGATGGGCAGCGGCAGGATGAAATAGTCCATAATCACGATGACGGTCTGGTGCATCACGTAGAAGGGCAGTACCGCTTCGTTCAAGGCGCTCAGGCGCGGCGAAGGCCGATTGAGATGCTTCATCCCGAAGCCCAGAATCGCCAACAGCCAGCCCCACGCGCACAGCGCGTACACGACCATGAGCACGGCAAAATCCGGCGTGCCGAAGTTCGGATCGCCATTGCGGATGCCGTAGAGCAGACCGCCCACACCCGCAAGGCCGATCACCAGCGACAGCCCGCGCCAGCGTTTGACGCTGGCTTGCAGACGCTCACTCGCCACGATCAGATAACCGTACACAAAGAAGAAGAGGTAGATGAACACACTCCACCCGCCGAAGTCTTTCAGTCCAAGGCCGTCGGGATCGAGCGCGATCAGGAGAAGACCGATCGGGAGGGCGAGCAGATACACGTTCAGGCCTTTGCTCAGGAAATCCGTGAAGCGCGAGACGAAGCGTTGTCCACTCGCGCTGACTTTGAACCAGCGGAATAGCGGCAGCAGGATAATCGAGAAGATGAACAGCACCAGCAAATACCATAGATGCAAGCCCATCCACGCGAAGTTGCCGCCCAGGCCATAGAAGCCCTGAAAATAGTCGGGGATGAAATCGAAGAACGAACCGGTGAAACCGTGCTGCGTCACATGCTCGATATAGACCTGGAGCGCCACATGCGAAAACGCGCCCACGACCAGCGGCACCAATAACCGCAGCACTTTGTCTTTGATCAAGACGCCCGGTTTCTTGTCGGCGGTGAAGTACACGCTGACGCCGGACACGATGAAGATGATGGGCATCAGCCACAGCACCATGAACTGCGTCCAGATGCTCATGCCCTGCGTGGTGACGGCGTTCTTGATGTGCCAGCCGCCCTGATCAAAGGCGCGGCCCGTGTGAAAGATGAAGACGGCGGCAATGGCGAGGATGCGCAGCCAGTCGAAATCGTAGCGACGTTGCGACACTGCGGTGGTTGACGTCATGATTACTCCCATCGGGCGAAAGATGACGTTATTGTAGCCAACCGTCCGCGCGCCGTCGTCAGCCGCCGGGCCGATCATGGTTCAGACGAAAGTTGGAGGGCAGGCGCACAGCACCGATTGACTCACACTGAAAACGTGAATATACTGACAGCGTCGTTGCGAGCGGCCGCTGCTGCGCTTGAGCCTGTGGTGGCGCACCTTGCCGCGAGGTCGCACCCTGAGCAGGTTGATCCGATGGAGGTAAAACATGCCTGTTTTTCCAAAGCCCGGGTTTGATTTTGAGTACGATGTCCCCGCCGAGATCGCGCGCCTGCGTCAGCACAAGCAGAAACGCGCCATACCCAAACGTGAACCGGGCAAGCTGCTGGTCGCCACCTGGAATATTGCCAACTTCGGCGCCCAACACCGGCGCGACCAGGACCGATCGATCATGGCCGAGATC
>JAUQXD010001110.1 GCA_030834835.1 Thermoflexales bacterium
CAAGTCGTTGCCGTCGGTCGCCGCGCTGGTCGAAGCGATGTTCATGGCCGAGATCAAGAATTTGCTCTTAACCGCCGGACACGATCTGGACACCCTGCAACTGCCGATCACGCTGGACGTTGCCACCGGACAGGAGAACTACACGCTGTTGCGCGATCAAGAGCAAGCGTCGAAAGCGGGCGACATGCTGATGACCGATCAGGCGGGTGTCATTTCCAGCGTGCTGTACGGCCCCGATCAACGCACGCAGATCACGGCGAATACTCGCCGCGTGCTGTTTGCCGTCTACGCGCCGCCCGGCATCGAGGCAGCGGCCGTGCAACATCATCTGGAAGACATTCGGCAATTCGTTGGGCTTGTTTCGCCCGGGGCCACGGTCGAGTTGCTGCAAGTCTTCGGCGCGCAGTAATCGCTGAACAGGATACAGCTTCAGTCTTCATCCCTCATCCTTTATCTTTCATCCTTTGCCGTTGAAGTCTGGTACAATTTCGCGCATGAGACTCAGTCACCTGCTCGCCGCGCTGCCGTCATTCGAAGTTCCAGCCCTCACCGCTGATCCCGACATCACGCTCATCACCACCGACTCGCGTCAAGTCGTGCCCGGCGCATTGTTCGTAGCGTATCCCGGCGTCAGCGTCGATGGGCATCGCTTCATCCCGCAGGCCATCGAACGTGGGGCAATAGCGATTGTGGCCGAAAGAGATTCAGCCGAATTCGAGACCCTCACGCACCACGCATCACGTACCACGCCTAGTTTCAAAGTGCGAGACGGTAGAGAGGCCTTCGCCTGGCTCAACGCTGCCTGGTACGGGTTCCCCGCGCGCCAACTGATCATGATCGGCGTCACGGGCACTGACGGCAAGACCACCACGACCAATCTCATTCACTCGATCTTGACAGCAGCGGGCATCAAGGCCGGCATGATCAGCACCGTCAACGCCGTGATCGGCGAGCGCGTGTTGGACACGGGCCTGCACACCACCACGCCCGACGCCGACGCGATTCAGCGTTACCTGCGCGAGATGGTGGACGCGGGCATGACGCATTGTGTGCTCGAAGCCACGTCGCACGGGCTGGCGCATCACCGTGTCGCCGGCTGCGAGTTCGACATCGCCGTGGTGACCAACATCACGCACGAGCACCTGGACGTGCACGGTTCGCTGGTGGCGTATCGGGCCGCGAAAGGGCTGCTGTTCCAATCGCTGGCGGAAGCCGCCGATAAAGGCTTGCCCAAAGCGGCCATCCTCAACCTGGATGATTCCTCGCATCCGTATCTGCAGGAGTGGATCGAACAATCGGCGGCCAGCTCACCAAACCGATCGGCCATCTACACGTACGCGATCTGCTGTCCCGCCGATTGCGCCGCGATCGACATCGAGTATCGCCCCGATGCGATTCATTTCATGGCGTTCGGACGTGAAGGCCAGATCGATATTGTCTCACCGCTCGTCGGCGAATACAACG
>JAUQXD010001111.1 GCA_030834835.1 Thermoflexales bacterium
GTGATCTTCAACAGCACGGTCTATCCTTCGACGGTGCACCACATTCCCGAAATGGTGAAGTGGGCGCAGAAGAATATCGATCGCGTGCACGGCCTGGTCTTCATCTGCTTCCGCACCGCGCCGCTGGATGAAGAAGTCACCTATCAGACCGGCGAAAAAATCGTCGATGCGCGCCACCTGACCTACGCCAGCGAAGTGACGCCCGATCGCAACATCACGTCCTACGAAGTACACGATCTGATCAAAGACAACGTGCCGGAGTTCGACGCCTCGGGTTATCTGGGCGGCACGTGGAAGATCGATTCGATCAAGTGGCTGGCGGGCGCGATGATCGGCACGAAGCGCACGATCTTCGGCTCGATCGGCAAGCGCACGATGGAAGTTGCCCAGGCGGGCCATCACTGGTTCACGGGCAAGTACCTGGCCTACCTCAGCGAATCGACCATCGGGCGCAAGATCTTCCTCACGTCGTTCTTCGACCCGACCGTGCGCGCGGCGCACAAACGCTACTGGTCAGATCTGGTGCGCCATCCGTTACGCGTGTTCGAGAAGGTCTACGTGCAGAGCATCGGCGTCATTCAAGCGCCGGACATCATGCAAGACGGCACCGCCGATATGTGCGACAGCTGCCCGGACATGACGTACTGGAACGGCGAGCTGGTCAATTCGTGCCGCATGGATGAGTATCGCCTGTTTGGCGGCTTCGTCACCGTGGTCAACCACGCCGAAGTCGAAGAGCGCGTGAACTAAAAACGCTCACACCAGGCGACAAGGAAACGTTACAAGACCTCCGAGGTTGTGAAAACCCCGGAGGTCTTGTTGGTTACGCGGCAGCCGAACCTGTGAAAGAAATGTGCCAGATGGATGGAAACACGACAGGGATCAATCAAGAGGGGAACGCACGGCCAGGCCGCCGCGATATGGCTTACTTTGCCGTGAGTGTTTTCCTGTCAGCCTTTTTGTTGTTTCAGATCCAACCGATGATCGGCAAGTTCATCCTGCCCGGGTTTGGCGGGACATCGGCTGTCTGGTCAACCGTCTTGATGTTTTTTCAAATCTTGCTCACGGGCGGCTATGCTTATGCTTACTGGTTGATCGACCGCGGGCCAAATCGCAAGCGGATCATGATCCACATCGCATTGCTGACAGCCTCTCTAGTCATCATGCTGGTTTTAGCACTGAGCCGGCAATGGCCGACCGTTCCCGGCCAAAGCTGGCAGTCGGCTTCGACGGCAGATCCAGTCTGGGAGATTTGCAAGTTGTTGGGAATATCGGTTGGGCTGCCGTATTTTCTCCTCGCCACCAACAGCACTTTGATGCAGGCCTGGTATCGGCGAACGAAGCTTCAGCGCGCCCCGTACTTTTTGTACGCCCTGTCAAATGCCGGATCCATTTTAGGCCTTGTCGGTTATCTGTTGATCGCAGAACCAGGCTTGACGTTGCATGAACAGGGACTTGCATGGTCGGCCGGGTATTTGTTGTTTGCACTGCTGGCAGGTTATGGAGCGTTTCGCAGCCTCCGGACCAGGCCTGAGCCTGTGAAGAACCCCGGCAAAGAAGTCGTTGCCGGGCCCGGCATCGGCGTCCGGGCCATGTGGCTGGCGTTGAGCGCCTGCACGTCCAGCCTGCTGCTGGCAACCACGAGTCAGTTAACGCAGGAAGTGGCCGTAATCCCCTTCTTATGGGTGTTACCCTTAACTTTATACCTGTTGACATTCATATTAGCCTTTTCGAGCGAGCGCTGGTATTCCCGCCAGGTGTTCATCTTTGTCTTTGTCGGAGCCACCATCCTCTTCGGACGTGCGCTGGTATATGGTTCGATACTGGATGTCGTTTCGCAGATCATGTTTTTGTCGGCTGGATTATTTACCGCGTGCCTGGTGCTGCACGCGGAGTTGTACCGCCTGCGACCTCAGGCGAATTACCTGGCATCTTTTTACCTGTATATCGCGGTGGGCGGCGCACTTGGTGGAATCTGTGTCACACTCATCGCGCCAGCCATTTTCAGAGGATACTGGGAATTGCCGCTCGGTTTTCTCTTGAGTTGGACTCTGTTCGCTGTCATCCACACGTTTGATAAGATCCGGGTGACAGCCACCTGGCGGCGGCACCTCAATTCAGCGTTGATAATCTACGGCGTGATATTTGCAGCGATCGTGGCATACTCGCACATTGAGGCCGACCTTGCCGATTCGATGTTTATTGAGCGAAATTTCTACGGCGTCGTGCGGGTGACGAAAGCACAAATTGGCGAACCGGGCTTGGATGTCATTCAAATGACCCACGGCGTGACGGTTCACGGTGTTCAATTAGTTTCGGCGGAGTCTCGAGATCAGCCTACCACTTATTACACGGCGCAGAGCGGTGTAGGCCTGGGAATCATCCATCACCCGCAGCGCGGTCGAGGGATGCGGGTCGGCGTGCTCGGTCTGGGAATCGGCACCCTGGCGGCTTACGGTCAGGATGGGGATGTCTACCGGTTTTATGAGATCAACCCGATGGTGATCGGATTGGCGAACGGCGACGGAGGGTACTTTACCTTTTTGAAGGACAGCCCGGCTTCAGTGGAAATCGTGCCCGGCGATGCGCGTCTATCGCTCGAACGCGAACTGGCCGAGGGTCTGCGCCAGGACTTCGATGTGCTGGCCCTGGATACCTTTGACAGCGACTCGATTCCTGTCCATTTGATTGACAAGCAGGCTTTCGAAATCTATCTTCAACATCTCAAGCCGGCCGGGATTCTTGCCGTACACGCCTCGAACCGTCACTTTGACTTTGTGCCCGTTGTCTGGAAACTGGCGCAACACTTCGAACTGCACATGGTACTGATCCAGAATCCTGAAAACGAGTTGGGGGGGCTATCGTCCACCTGGCTGCTGCTATCCAGGGAAGCGTCCGTGCTGAGCGATCCGCAAATTGAACGGTATGCAACCAGGCTGGACGATTACACTTCAAATATCCGACTTTGGACCGACGACTACAGCAACCCGATGCAGATCTTGCGATAGCCTGATGTGACTTTGCTGAAAGAACTACACTCACGCCAAGTCGCAAAGATGCAAAGAAGAGTCCGAACCTACAAATCCCTCCGCTGAAACGACCATAGCGCCGCCAGCAGCACCACCGCCGCAAACACGATGGCATAGGTGGTAATGCCCCCGTCGGGCTGCGTCAGGCCGCCAAACGCCAGCTTAAACGGATTTTGCCCCTCAGCCACCTCCGACACCGCCAGCCGCCATAGCGCATCACTCGGCATGATGTACGTCGTCAGGCGGCCGACGTTTGTCACCGTGTCGCTGTTGAAAAAGAAGTTGCCGATGTATTCGATGAAGCCGCCAATGAAAGCTACGCCAAACAGGCCGAAGCCCAGCACGCCGTTCGCCAGCGTCGACAGGCGCGTGCCGCCCAACAGTGACACGCTCAAAAAGATCAACGCCTCAAGGAACATCACCACCAGGCCGGTGGGCCAATTCGCGGCGCTGTAGCCGGCCACCAGGAACGTGATCAACATCACGCCGCCGCCCAGCAGCAGCGCGCAGCTGCCCAGCATGATGACGAAGCCCAGCCACTTGCCCAGCAGCAAATTGCGGCGCGGCAGCGGCTTGACGGCCAGCGACTGAATCGTGCCCGTGCCGATCTCGCCCGCCAGCGTATCGATGGGCAGCAACACCGACAGCATCACGATCAAGAAGTTGGCCGCGTATAGGCCAGAAATTAACAAGAAACTGTAGCCGCTGCGAATCATCGTCGGTGAGATGCGCTCTGACACACTGACGCGCCCCAACTGCTGATCGATAAACGACATACCCAGCGTGTACAGCAGCAGAAAGATTGCGCTGAGGATGAGCAATCCCCACAACACCTTACGCCGCATCGCCTCGCG
>JAUQXD010001112.1 GCA_030834835.1 Thermoflexales bacterium
TAGACGATGAGATCGGGCGCGATGTTGTTGACTTCGTGATAGATGTCTTCGGGCTTGAAGACCTGCGTGTTAATATTCTCGCCGTTGGGGCCGGGAATAGCAATCAGGCGTCGAGCGAGTTCATCGCGTTCGCGTTCGTAATCAGCAGGAGAAATCACGCCGTTCGGTTCGCGGCCTTGCACGTTCATGAAGATGCGCGCGTAGTAACCGCCCGAACTCCATGCCTTGGTCTTAGTCCAATCCACTTTCACGCGTTCAAAGGGCGTCATCTTATCCGGCACGTCTTGCGCCAGCGTCAGATAACCCTCGCGGCGCAGCCACTCGTTGACGGCGATGCCGCCATCCATCCGCTTCGCGCCGTGATCGGACGCAACCATCACCACGGTATCTTCGGGCAGCAGGGCCAGCATCTCGCCGATCTCGCGATCGACGTAGATATAGTAATCGCGGATGGAGTTGAGGTATTTGTTGCCCGCCTCAAAACGCCAGTGGCCCTCGTCGGTGTAACTCCACATGCCGTGATGAATGCGATCGACGCCCATCTCGACGAACATGAAGAAGTCCCATGGCTTGCCGGTGATCATGCGTTTGACCAACTGCGATCGCACGCGCGTCATCTCATAGATCTGGCTTAAGAGATAGTCTTTGTCTTCGGTACGAAAGTCTTTAACATCGACCCAGTACTCGCCCACCCACTCCGCGATTTCCTTCTTGAACTCGGGCGGATGCGTGTAGTTGGACGCGATACTCGGTGTAAGGAAACAACCGACGAGGCAGCCGTTGACCGATCGGGGCGGATACGTGCCGGGGACCCCCACCACGTTTACGCGCTTGTTTGCTCGACTGAGGATGTCCCACACCCGATCGACCTTCACGGCGCTGCCGGTCGCGATCGACATCTTGTCATACGACCAATCTGCGCGATTGCGGAAGCCGTAGATACCCAACGTGCCTGGATCTTTGCTGGACGTCATCACGCTCCACGCGGGTACGGTAATGGCGGGCGTACACGATGCGAGGTTACCGTACACGCCGCGCGACATCAGGCGATTGAGGTTAGGCAACAAATCGCGCCAGCGCTCGAAAACCAATTCGGGCGCGGCGCAATCTAAACCGATGACGAAGACTTTACGGGCCACTGCTTATTGACCGTTTTCGCGCAGCCCGTCGATGAGGACCTGGCCGACTTCGGGGCGCGTGAATTCGTGCGGCAGCGGCTCGCCTGCGCGGAGGCGGCGGCGCACTTCGGTGCCGCTGAAGATCAGATGCTGCGACTTATCGTGCGGGCACGTTCGTGATGAGACAATGGCTTCGCACTTCTGGCAGAAGAAGGTGTGCTCGAACATCAACGGTGTGATGCCTAACTCGCCAAGCTGGAAGTTGTCGAAGATCAACTGCGCGTCGTAGGTGCCATAGTAGTTGCCCACGCCCGCATGATCGCGGCCGACGATGAAGTGCGTGCAGCCATAGTTCTTGCGGCACAGCGCGTGGAAGATGGCCTCGCGCGGACCGGCATAGCGCATCGCCGCCGGGAAGACGCTCAGCGCCACGCGATTGGCCGGATAGTAGTTGTCGAGCAATACGCGATAGGAGGCCATGCGCACATCGGCGGGGATGTCCTCGGCTTGCGTTTCACCGACCAGCGGGTGAAGCAACAGACCGTCGATGAATTCCAGCGCGACCTTTTGCAAGTATTCGTGCGAACGGTGCACAGGGTTGCGCGTCTGGAAGCCGACGATGGTCTTCCAGCCGCGCTCGGCGAACAACGCGCGCGTTTCGGCCGGCGTGCGACGATGTTCCATAAAGGGGCGATTGCCGGGGAAATCGATCACTTCGACTGGGCCGCCAAGCAAGACATCGCCTTGCTGATAGAGCCGTGCCACGCCGGGGTGCTTCTCTTCCTCAGTTCGGAAGACTTCGCGGGCTTCGCGCTGCTTGTCGTAGTCGAACTTCTCTTCGACGGTCACGATCGCCAGAATGTGCCCATCGGGTTCGGTCAGGGCGACGCGTTGGCCGTCTTTGATCGAGTTGGCGAACTCGCGATCGACGGGCAGGGTGATCGGAATCGACCATACACTGCCGTTGGTCAGATGCATCGTATCAACGACGCTGGTGTAATCAGCTTTGTTGAGGAAACCGGTGAGCGGTGTGTATGCGCCGTTGCCGAGCAACTCGACATCGCTGATGGACAGCGGGTTAAGCACAATTTT